>DDSR01000378.1 GCA_002343455.1 Deltaproteobacteria bacterium UBA2385
GGTGGTTTTGGGTGAGCGCTGAAGTGAACAGGTCGACGCTGCAGATCGCGTCGATGCGCCCGGCTTCGAGGTCCTGTAGGGCCGCGGCGCGGTCGTCGGAGTTGGCGCCACCGTGGCACAGGCGTACCGCCACGCCGCGACTCCGCAACCAGTCGCGGACGAAGACCGCATGCGAGACGGAGGCACAGAACACCATTGTGCGCGAGCCCGTCCTGCCCGGTAGGTGCCAGTTCGACCACAGCTTGTCCATCCGAGCCTGGGTCTCCAGGGCGTTGGACAACTCCGCGGTGTCGAATCGACCGCTTCGCCAAGACACGGGTCGGTAGTCGGTGGTGTCGGCGAGCCCGAAGTACGCGAAGGGGACCAGCAGGTCTTCGCTGATCCCGGTGCCGACGTCGGCACGATAGGGGACATGGTCGTCGAACAGCCCGGGGACATCGCCACCGTCTGCGCGTTCGGGTGTAGCAGTCAGGCCCAGCAAGAACGCCGGGGAGAAGTGGGCGAGGATGCGACGGTAGGACGGTGCGTCAGCGTGGTGGACCTCGTCGACAACGACGTAGTCGAAGCGGTCAGGTGCCAGCGCGGCGAGCGCGGCCGGACGGGCGAGGGATTGGACCGACGCGAACAACACGTCGAAGCGCTCTTCGGGCCGCTCCCCGCCGAGCAACCACGCGAAGCGGGCTTCTGGCAGGCCTCGGCGAAGGGTCGTGGCCGCTTGCTCCAGGAGCTCGCGTCGATGGGCGACCCACAGAACCGACCGGGGCCCGAGGCTGCCGCTCGCCACTGAGACGATGTCGAGCGCTGCCAGGACCGTCTTCCCGAGCCCCGTGGCCATGACCACGAGGGCGCGCGCGCGGTTCTCCGCCCGACTTGCGGCGAGGGCGTCCAGCGCCTCCCGCTGAAGCCCCGTCGGTTCGGGCAGCTCGACGGCAGCCTGGTCGCCGACCTCTCCCGGAGGAAGGGGTCGAGGATGCGAACGCACCCGAGCTGCGTAGGCGGCGATCCAGTCCGGATCGATCACACGGGCTGCTGCCCAGAGCCGGTCGTACGAACCGGCGATACGGTCCCAAGCGGCCCGGTCGCGATGGCGGTCCACACGGAGATTCCACTCGACGCCGTCACGCAATGCCGATCGAGACAGGTTGCTGCTGCCCACGAACGCCACGCCGAAGTCCTCGCCCTGGATGTGCCACGCCTTGGGGTGGAACGAGCGGCCGCCGAGGTGCGCCGTCTCGATCACCCGCGCATGCAAATCGCCGGCGATCACCAGCGCGTCCGCGTCCGCACGTCGCTCCGCCGCCGTCGCCGCCGCCCAGTCCGCAAGGCGTCGGAGCGCGTCGACCTGGGTGATGTCGAGGTAGTCGCCCGTGAGGACCCGAAGTCGGGCACCCCGGGTGAGCGCCTCGCGAACGGCGGGTTCGATCATCGCGAGGCCGCTGTCCTGCACGAACGCTGCGAGGATGTCAATGCGGGTTGCACGCGAAAAGAGAGGCGCGAGCGCGAGGTAGAAGCTGCCCCCAAGGTCGCCGTCCGGGAGGATCTCGGCCCGTTTTCGAAGGTAGTTCGCCTTGTCGGGAACCACGTAGCGCACGCCTCCACGGGGGTCTTCGACGTCGCCATGGAAGCGGGGGATGACGTGGACGTGGACGTGCATCACCGTCTGCCCCGCGGCCTCACCGGCGTTGAATCCGACGTTGTAGGCGTCGGGATGCAGCTCCCGGTCGAGGTCGACCTTCACGCGGGCGACAAGATCGAGTAGGGCTGCCCGCTCCTCTGGGGTGCAGTCGAAGAAGTCAGGGACGTGCCGCCGCGTGACGACGAGCGTGTGACCGGAGGAGACGGGGTAGCGGTCGCGGAATGCGTAGGCGAGGGAGTTCTCGGCCACGACCGCCATGGCCGACGCGAGGCAAAAAGGGCAGGCGGTGATGGAGGTGTCGGTTGGCATGTCTTACCCGAGGAACCGTGCTTCACGATGCCGACGAAGCAGGGCAGGGTCGGGCGCGAATCGCTGCGGCATTCGCAACTGCTGACCATGGAACCGGACCAGGGCCTGTTGGAGGAACTCGTTCGCGCTTCGTCGAAGGGGAGCAGCGATGAGCACGCGATAATCGTCGTCGATCGCCAGATCCCCATTCTCAAACGCCCGATCATGGATCGCGGAGAGCAGCAGCCCGTTGTGGGGGTTGAGCCGCAGCGCCGAGTCCTCGGCCCACGGGACGATGTGGCTCGCCACCAACATGGTCTCCCTGTTGCACCCGGAAACACAGCAGCTCCCCTCGAACCCTGCGATCAACGTCCCTCTGAACCAGTCCTGGCCCCGCCGGGCGGCGACGGTGCGTTCGACGGTCGTTGCGACACCACCCCACGGTCCGGGCACCGAGCGCTCTGAGACGAGAGGTGGAGTTGGGTCCACGGTGTGGTCCATGGCTGACTCGTAGGCCCGGGCGCTTCGCTCGACCATCCGGCTCCAGTCTACGTGGAACTCCAGCCAGATCGCCCGATCCCCCTCACTGGCACCACGGAGCCCCTTGATGCCACGACGTTGCTGCTCCGGGTCGAGGGAGGCGAAGTTCGTGAGCTTCATCGCCAGGCTCGAGGGCGTGCGCCCCAGCCCGTGCGCGAGCGCGATGATCTCCGGGTTGCGCGCGTGCAGGCGGCCGAAAGGCGTCTGGCAGTACAGGTACATGGCCGCCAGGCGCTCGGCGTCGGTCCAGTCACGGGGCATGGAAGCCATCCGAACGCTGCCAGAGAGGAGCAATGACGCCATCGAGGCTGAGCGCCCGGGGGGTGGCCCAGCGATGATCACGGACAGCCTGACCGTCGTGGCTCACTCAGCGCAGGCCTCAATGGTGTGGCCCCGCCCACGCACCAGCTCCCCGGGAAGGCGGTTGCCGAGCGCCCTGTCAGCTGGCTCCTTGCCCGGTTCGCTGCTCGCCTTGGGGGCCGCGATGGGCGCTATGTCGTCGCAAAGACTCTCCGCAAGCTCCTTCAGCGTAAGGGGCCCGCCAGCGGGGGAAAGTAATTCGCCAATGTCGTCGTGGGCTGCCATCTCTCTCCTAGCGCCTATCTGTAACGAGCCGTTGGAGGAGCCGCGCCCGTCCGCGGGGCGATGCTGACGCGAAGGGCCCAGTGGCGAGGGAATCTGGAGAAGGCGGTGAGAGGTGGGCCAGTGTCAAGCGCACCACGCCGGCTGTCCAGCGGTGTCAAGTCGTCACCCGCACCCCCCCCC
>DDSR01000196.1 GCA_002343455.1 Deltaproteobacteria bacterium UBA2385
GTCGGTGTCCGTGTCGGTGTCCGTCTCCTCGCCGGAGGTGTCGGTCTCTTTGTCGCCGCAAGCGATCAGGAGCACAAGGCTCAGCAGGGTCGGAAACATGGTCTCTCCAGCGGTGAGGGGGCGTGCGGGGACTTTACAGGGTCGAGGCCGGCTCCCGCAAGCCCTCGCGCATTGCGGTACAACGGACACCTATCGACCCGAGGGCTCCTACCCTGCGCCGACGCCTGCTCTCCATGCTGCCGCTGCTCCTGGCTGCGGCCCTCCCTGCCGCGGTGGGAGTCGCCCTGCACGGGGCCTGGCTCCTCGATCTGCGAGGAACGCATCCGGTCAGCGCCTTTGGCGCCAGCCATGTCTGGGGCCTCGATCACCTGGCCCGCCAGTGGGTGGAAGGCCGCGTCTTCGAGCCCGACACCGATCGCCTGGGCTTTCCGAGGGGGGGCTCGGCGCCGACCCTGGGCTGGGCTCCCGCGCTGCTGGCCTTGCCCTTCCGCCCTCTCCTCGGTCCGCTCGGGGCCTACGCCGTGGCGCTCTTCGGCAGCCTCGCCCTGGCGGGGGCCGCCTCTCAGCGCTGGCTGCGTCAGCTGGGGGCCTCGCCCTGGGCGGCCTGCGCGGGGGCGGTCGTCTTCGCCACCTCGCCCGGGGTGCTCAACAACCTCGCCCTGGGCAACATCGACAAGCTGAGCCTGTGGGTCTACCCGGCCTGGCTTGCGCTCAGCGGCGCCGTGCTCGGCCAGCGTCGAGGGTGGCTGCTGCTGCCGCTGGTGGGCCTGGTCGCCTTCCTGGCCCCGATGAGCGAGCCCTACCTGGGCCTCTTCCTGCCCCTGGCCTGCGGGCCCCTGCTGCTGCTGAGCGCGCTGCGCCTGCCTCGCGAGCGCTGGCCCGTTGCCGCGCTGCGCTCCGCCCTGGTCCTGGGCCTGACGGCGCTGTCGATGCTTCCGGCGCGCGCCTACTACGCCCAGTACCGCTCGGGCTCGGTCGGCGCGGCGGTCTTTCGGCCGGCCGCCGTGCGCACCGCCGACGGGGGCGACGGCTGGACCCGACCCTGGGCCGGGCTCGACGATCTCCTCCGCACCCCGAACGCCGTCCCCGAGGACCCCGAGCGCGCCTTCCACGTCTTCTACCTGGGGGCCGTCGGCCTGCTCGCCGGGGTGCTGCTGGCCTGCCTCCCCGGGGTGCGCCGCCGCCTGGAGGGCGGGCTGCTGCTCGTCCTGGCGCTGCTCCTGGTCCTCGGCCCCTACACCGTCCTTCCGCCGGCCTGGGGGCTGAGCGGCCCGCAGCAGTACCTGATGCCCGTCCACCTGCTTGAGCTGGCGGGCTACCCGACCGCCTCGGGGGGGCAGTACTACCGGGCCCTGCCGCTGGTGGCCCTGGGCTACTCGGCGCTGCTGGCGATGGGGCTGAGCGCCCGGCGGCCTCGGATCGCGCTGCCGGTCGGGGTCCTGGTGGTCGTCCTCGCCATGGTCGACTCGGTGCGGGCCACGCCTGAGGCCTGGCCTCGCCCGCTGAGGGAGGTCCCCTGCCGTCCGGTCCTGGCCGCCATCGCCTCGCTCGAGGGCCCCGGCGCCGTCCTCAACCTCAACATGCGGGCCAGCCAGTCCAGCAACGGCGAGGCCCTGATGCTCGCCACCCTCCACGGCCGTCCGGTCAACACCCTGCCGCTGCAGACCATGGGCACCGGCGTCGACGCCGCCTACGGCTTCCTCTCGCCGCTGGCGCAGGTCAAGGACACCGCCGCCGCCATCGCCTGGCTGCGCAACCAGGGCTTCCGCGTCCTGCTCGACGCGCCCCTGGGCTCGCCGTCGCTGGACACGCTGCGGCCGGCTCGGCTCGAAGCCCTGCTGGGTCCGCCGACCTGGAGCGACGAGCGCTGCGCGGCCTGGGATCTGGGGCCGGTGACGGGGATCAGCGAGGGGACGCCAGCGCCTGCTCGATGAGCGGGGCCAGGGCCTGGGCGACGGCGCGGTGGCCGCGGCGGGACCAGTGCCCGTCGAAGATGAAGTAGGTCCGGCCGCCCTGCTCAGCCTCGGCCAGCACCGGGGCGAGGTCCAGGCTGAGGGCCCCGGCGGGCAGGAGAGGCTGCAGCGCGCGCGCGGGGCCGCCCGGGTCGGCGCTGCCGGGGAGGCCGACCATCTCCAGGGCCGAGGCGGTGCGGGCCTCGTCGATGGCGAAGGCCGGCGGAGCGATCGCGACGATCAGGGGGATCTGCAGGCGGGCGGCGACGGCAGCCAGCTCGTCGAGAGCCTGCCGGGTCGGTCCCAGGAAGGGGTTGAGGTCGGCGCCCTGGGCGAAGAGGCCGACCTGGGCCCGCTGGTGGCCGAGCGCCGGGGCCAGCGAGGGATCGCGGCTCTTCTGCCAGGCGCGGGTGTGCATGTAGATCGCCGACCAGCCCCAGCGGCGATCCGCGGGGCTCAACAGCGGGGGGAGGTTGGGCCGCTCGTGGGGGTAGGTGCCCGGGCGGAAGCCCTGGTTGTCGCTGAAGTCGTTGCCCAGGAAGAAGGTCAACAGCAGGGCGTCGGGCTGAACCACCGGTGCCAGCCGCGCGGCGTAGCGGGCCGCCTGCCCGGTGCCGTAGCCGTCGACCCCGGCGTTGAGCACCCGCACCGTGGGGCCGAGCTGCTCCTCCAGCAGGGCCTGGAAGCTCTGGTCCTGCTCGACCTGGACGGCGAGGGTGAAGCTGTCGCCGACCGCGAGCACCCGCCTCTCGCCGGGGGGCTTGCTGGGGAGCTCGTCCTCGCGCAGGCCCTGCGAGGAGATGCGCACGGTCGTCGTGAACTCCGGCGTGGAGAAGCGCCCGACCGCGCCGGGGGCCAGGACCTGCATCAGCTCGGTGTCGGCCTGGAAGATGCTGTTGTCGTACCAGTTGGGCGTGTTGAGCAACATCCAGGCGTTCTCGGTGCCGACCCGATGGCGGGCCAGCAGCTCGACCGCGCCCAGGGCGAGGAGGAGGCTGAAGGTCGCCAGGGCGAGGCGGCCCAGGGTGAGGCGGAGGCGGCTCATGCGGACGCGGGGGTTGGGGGGGGCGGCCGAAGGCCGATCG
>DDSR01000336.1:0-50777 GCA_002343455.1 Deltaproteobacteria bacterium UBA2385
GCCGGCGAGGCCCCAGCCCCACCCAATGACTCCAGGCGGCGCCTTCTACCGGCAGGAGGGCGGGCGATACCTCTCCAGCGAGCTGACCCGCGGGCCCTGGAGCCCGCAGCACCAGCACGGAGGGCCGCCGCTGGCCCTGCTGGCGGGCGTGGTGGAGCGCTTCGGCGAGGACGCCTCGGTGTGGAACCTCGCCCGCCTCTGCGTCGAGCTGCGGCGGCCGGTGCCGGTGGCTCCGCTGCGGGTCGANNCACCGGGGCGCGAGCGCGCAGAGGCTGATCGGGCGCCTGTTCGCGGGAGAGCAGCTGGTGGTCGAGGCCCGGGCCCTGCGGCTGCGGGTGCGGCCCCTGGAGCTGCCAGCAGCTCCCGCGCTTGAAGTCTGGCCAGCGCCAGAGGAGGTCGAGCCCTACCGGATGAGCTTCTTCCCCTGGAGCCCGGCTTACCCCGAGGGGGTCGAGGTGCGGCTCGTTCACGGCGCCTGGGGCAGCACCCCGATCGGCTTCTGGACCCGGCCGAGCGTGCCCCTGGTGGAGGGGGAGACCACCTCGCCGCTGGAGGCGTTGGCCCTGCTGGCCGACGCGCAGAGCGGGATGGGGGTGCCGGTGGATCCCGAGCGGTGGTCCTTCGTGAACCCCAACGTCGACCTGCACTTCGCCCGGCCGCCGCGGGGGCCCTGGATCGGCTTCGACATCCGAAGCCAGGCGGACCCCTCCGGGATGGGGCTGAGCCACAGCCGGATCCGCGATCTGCACGGCGCGGTGGGGCTCAGCGTGCAGTGCATGGTGATCGCGGAGAGGGGTGTGACTAGCTAGTGCCTGGNNCTGGCACTAGCTAGTCACACCCCGCCTCCCCCGGATACCCTCGGGTCATGCCCCTCTCCGCCTTCTCGGCCCCGACCCGCGCCTGGTTCACCGCCAGCTTCCCGGGGCCGACGCCGGTGCAGACCCGCGGCTGGGCGGCGATCGCCACGGGCCAGGACACGCTGCTGCTGGCCCCGACCGGCAGCGGCAAGACGCTGGCGGCCTTTCTGTGGTCGATCGATCAGCTCGTCTCTAGCCCCCAGGAAGGCCTGCAGGTCCTCTACGTCTCGCCGATGAAGGCGCTGGTCGCCGATGTGCAGCGCAACCTCCAAGCGCCGTTGGCCGGCATCCGGGCGGCCGGCGAGGGCGTGCCGGAGATCTCGGTGGAGATGCGCACGGGCGACACCGACGCGGCCAGCCGCCGCCGCTTCCTGCGCAGCGCCCCGCACATCCTGGTCACGACACCCGAGAGCCTCTACCTGCTGCTCTCCAGCAAGGCGCGCGAGCAGCTCCGGACGGTGCGCACGGTGATCGTCGACGAGATCCACGCCCTGGCCGGCAACAAGCGCGGCGTCCACCTGGCGCTCTCGCTGGAGCGTCTGGCCGGGCTCTGCGAGACCCCTCCGCAGCGCGTCGGCCTCTCCGCGACGCAGCGGCCGCTGGCCGAGATCGCGGCCTTCCTGGCCGGGGCCGACGCCCAGGGGGCGGCGCGACCGGTGCAGATCGTCGACGCCAGCGGGCTGCCGACGGCCCGGATCTCCGTGGAGGTGCCCGCCGAGCGGCTGGACGCGCCCGACGCCCCCGTGACCCGCTCGCTGCCGGCCGGGGCCTTCCCGGCGGACCACCAGGGCCCCTGGCCGGCGATCCATCGGCGCCTGCTGGAGCTGATCCGCGCGCATCGCAGCACGATCATCTTCGCCAACAGCCGCCGGCTCTGCGAGCGCCTGGCCTGGCGGCTGGAGGAGCTGGCCCGCGAGGCCGGCTTGCCGGAACCCTTCGTCCGCGCCCACCACGGCAGCACCAGCCCCGAGGAGCGGCTGCGGGTCGAGGCCATGCTCAAGGCCGGCGAGCTGCCGGCGATCGTGGCGACCAGCTCGCTGGAGCTGGGCATCGACATGGGGGCGGTGGACCTGGTGGTGATGGTGGAGAGCCCCGGGGCGGTCTCGCGGGGCCTGCAGCGGGTCGGCCGGGCCGGGCACCAGGTCGGCGGCACCAGCGAGGGGCGGATCCTGCCGCGCTTCCGGGCGGAGCTGATCGAGGTCGCCGCCGTCGTCGCCGGGATGCGCGCCGGGGAGGTGGAGCCGACCCGGGTGCCGACCCTCTGCCTGGACGTGCTCTCGCAGCAGCTCGTCAGCATCGGCCTGGAGGGGCCTCGCCCGCGACAGGAGCTGCTGGACCTGGCCCGCGGGGCCTGGCCCTACCGCCAGCTCTCCAACGAGGCGCTGGAGGCCGTGCTGGACATGCTCTCCGGCCGCATCCCGGGGCCGCTGGGGGGCGAGCTGCGGCCCCGGCTGATCTGGGACCGCGCCGCCGACACCGTCCAGGCCCGCGCCGACGCCCGCGCCGCCGTGATGTCGATGCCCGGCACCATCCCCGACCGAGGCTCCTACGGGGTCTTCGTGGCCGGCGATCCCGCGACCGATGGCGATGGAGCGGCTCGCCGACCCGCTCGGGGGAGGCGCCTGGGGGAGCTGGACGAGGAGATGGTCTACGAGACCCGCAAGGGCGAGGTGATCCGCCTGGGCGCCAGCACCTGGCGGGTGGTGGAGATCCAGCACGATCGCGTCCTGGTCGAGCCGGCGCCGGGCGAGCTCGGCAAGATGCCCTTCTGGAAGGGGGAGGGCCCCGGCCGCCCGCTGGCCCTGGGACGGGCGATGGGCGCCCTGGTCCGTGAGCTGGACAGCCTGTCCGAGGGGGAGGCCCGAACGCTGCTAGGCGACCGCCATGGATTCGACGACAACGCCACAAACAACCTTCTAGCGTTGCTAGCAGACCAACAAGAGGCGACCGGCACCCTGCCCACCGACCGGGCCCTGACGGTGGAGCGCTTCCGCGACGAGACGGGCGACTGGCACATCGCCATCCTGGGCCCCTGGGGCTCGCGCCTCTTCGGCCCCTGGGCGGTGGCGCTGGAGGCGGCCCTCTCGCCTCGCACCTCCGAGGGGGGTCTGCTGCCGGTGCAGCTGCTCTGGACCGACGACGGGATCCTGCTGCGCTTCCCCGATCTGGAGCCCTGCAGCAGCGCCGGCCTGCCGGCGACGGACGCGCTGATCCCCGATCCCGAGGAGGTCGAGGACCTGGTCGTCGACCAGCTCCGGCACAGCCCGGTCTACGCCTCCCGCTTCCGCGAGGCGGCCGCCCGCAGCCTGGTGCTCTCCTCCCGCCGACCGGGCCGCCGCACGCCGCTGTGGGCCCAGCGCCTCGCCTCCCAGCGCCTGCAGGCGATCGCCGGCGACCACGCAGCCTTCCCGCTCAGCCTGGAGGCCCACCGCGAGTGCCTGCGTGACCACTTCGACCTGCCGGCCCTGGTCGAGCTGCTCGCCGAGGTCCGCGACGGGCGGCTGCGGGTGGTCGAGTCCCGGGGAGAGCGACCCTCGCCGATGGCCGCCGGGCTGCTCATGTCCTGGACCGGCGCGAACATGTACGGGGTGGACGGCAGCCCGCCCGAGCGGCGTTCGCCTCCCCTGGACCGGGCCCTGCTGCGCGAGCTGATCGGCGAGCAGGGGGCCACGCCTCCACCCGATGCCGAGTCCCTGGCCGCCCTGGAGGAGAGTCTGCGCTCCTCGCACGGACGCAGCGGGCCCGACGCGCTGCACGATCGCCTCCGGCGGCTGGGGGCGCTGCCCTTCGAGGAGGAGGCTCTAGCGCTGCTAGCAGACGGCCGCGCCCTGCGCCTGGGCGAGCAGCTGATCGCCGCGGAGGACGCCGCCCTCTACCGCGACGCGCTCGGCTGGGCCCTGCCCGAGGGCCTGCCCGCCTCCCTCCTCACCCCGGTGCCCGAGGCCCTCCTGGTCCTGCTGGAGCGGACCTTCCGCCACCGGGTCGCCCTCTCGCTCGACCAGCTCGCCGCCGAGCTCGGCGCCGCTCCCGGCCTGCTGGAGCCGGCCCTGGAGCTGCTGCGCGCCCGCGGCAGGCTGGTGCCGGTGCCCTGGCGGGAGGACGGCCCCCCCCGCTTGTCCCACCCGGAGGTGGCGGCGAGGGTGCTGCGCGGCCAGCGGGCCCGCCAGCGGGCGGAGATCGTCGCCCGGCCCGCGGCGGCCCTGGCCCGCTTCAGCCTGGGCTGGCATGGCATCGGAGCCCGGGGCGCGCTCTCGCTGGAGGAGGCCGTCGAGCGGCTGGAGGGCCTCCCCCTGCCCGTGAGCGAGCTGCTGGGGCGCATCCTGCCGATGCGGGTGGCGGGCTTCCGGCCCGAGCAGCTCGACCTGCTGGGGATGCAGGGCAAGCTGCTCTGGGTGGGCCGGGGGAGGCTGGGCAGCAGCGACGGGCGGGTGCTGTTGCTGCGACGCGAGCAGGTCGCGCTGCTGCCCCCGGTGTCGGAGGAGGAGCCTTCGCCGCTCGCCTGCGCCGTCCTGGACCTGCTGGAGCGCCGCGGGGCCTGCTTCCTGGTGGAGCTGCAGGCGGGCCTGGCCGCTCGCTCCGAGGCGATCGCCGAGGCGATCTGGGAGCTGGTCTGGGCGGGCCGCGTCAGCAACGACAGCGTGGCGCCCCTGGTGGGCCTTGGCTCGTCCCGCGCCCGCCCCGGGGGAGGCCGCTGGTCCTCGCTGGTCGCCCTCCGCGGCCCCCCCGAGCCGACCGCCCTGGCCCTGGCCCGCGCCAGGATGCTGCTGCATCGTCACGGCGTGGTCAGCGCCGACCACGCCCTGGCCGAGGACCTCCCCGGCGGTATCGGCGGCCTCATCCCCGTCTTCGACCACCTGGAGGAGGCCGGCGCCCTGCGTCGCGGGCACGTCATCGAGGGCCTCGACGGCGTGCAGCGGGCCCTGCCGTTGGCCCTGGCGGCGATCCAGCGGGACGAGGGAGGGCGCGGCCCGGTGGTCCTCGCGGCGATCGATCCGGCCAACCCCTGGGGCCTCTCCCTGCCCTGGCCGGCCAGCGGCGGAGAGGCCTCCCCCCGCCGGGCCGCCGGCGCGACCGTGGTGCTCCACGACGGGGAGCCCCTGCTCTTCGTCGACTCGGGCGGCCGGAGCGTCTGCACCTTTGCCCCCCTGGCGGAGGCGGCCCTGGCGAAGCCGGCGGTCGCCGCCCTGGCCGCGCACCTCGGTCGGTACGCCATGAGCGGCCTGCGGGTGGAGCGCGTCGACGGCCACCCTGCCCGCGCCGCGCCTGCCTTCGAGGCCCTGCGAGCCGCGGGCTTCGGGCTTGGGCGGGAGGGCCTGGTGCTCGACGCCCGACTGTGACGCCTTGCTACCTCCACGGCCGGCCGGGCCTGGTGCTCGACGCCCGACTGTGACGCCTTGCTACCTCCACGGCCGGCCGGCTGGGCTACCATGACCTCCTGGAGGCCTGCGTGACGCTGCTGTTCGCCCTGCTCTTCGCCCGACCGGCGGCCGCGCTCGACATCTTCGTGCTGGACGACGGAGACAGCAACGCCGCCGACCTCTTCGAGGAGCTGCGAGCCTGGGGCCACACGGTCACCAGCTCTCAAGACAGCTACGGCTTCACCGAGTCGGAGTTCACGAGCACCACCCGGGTGACGCTGACCGACTACGACGCGGTCATCTGGCTGGACGGCGGCGACGACACCTTCGAGCAGATGAGCAGCACCGGCCAGGCGGCCCTGTACAGCTATGTCTCGGGCGGCGGCGGGCTGCTGCTCTTCGGCGCCACCGGCTACCAGGCCAGCGCCTCGGGCTACTACTCCAGCTACCTCTCGCTGATCCCCCTGCGCTCCAGCACCTACGCGGGGGACCGGACCTGGGCGGTGGCCGACGCCAGCCACCCCGCCACCGAGGGCCTCTCCTCGTCCTTCACGCCCGACGGGGGGGTGATCGCCGACACCAGCGCCTCCTTCGGCAGCACCATCTTCAGCTACACCTGGTTCAGCACCACCTACGTCGGCGGCGTGGCGGCGACGGTGGGCTCCGGTCGGCTGGTGCAGTCGGCGCTCTGGGGCAACACGACCTGGCTGTTCACCCCCTATGAGGTCGACTGGACCGACGGCGACGTCAGCCAGATGGTCGAGAGCGCCTTGCAGTGGATCGTCCTGCGCCCGCCCGAGGTGAAGCTGGATTCCACCTGGACGGTGCCGGCCGAGGGGACGGTCCTGATGAGCCTGACCAGCGGCAGCGATCCAGACGGCGGCAGTGTCAGCTACGCCTGGGATATCGGCGCGGACGGCAGCATCGACTGTACCGGCTCGACCTGCACCTTCACCGCCGCGGGCTACGACGGCCCGGACACCGTCGACGTCGTGCTGACCGTCACCGACGACGAGGGCGAGACGACAGAGGCGGAGGCGGAGATCCAGATCACGAACGTCGCCCCCACCATCAGCCGGCTGATCAGCCCCAGCCCGCTGGACGAAGGCAGCGCCGGCAGCCTCTCGGTGGAGTACGGCGACGTCGAAGCGGCCGACACCCACACCGTGAGCTGGAGCTTCGGCGACGGCGAGAGCGGCAGCGGCGAGACCACCTCCCACACCTGGAGGGACGACGGCGAGTACACGGTCACCGTCACGGTCACCGACGATGACGGCGGCAGCGCCAGCACCGGCATCACGGTGATCGTGGACAACGTCGCCCCGACCCTGACGGGCAGCCCGGACGGCACGGCCACGGTCGGCATCGAATACACGTTCAATCCAGGCGCCAGCGATCCGGGGCTGGACGATGTGCTGGTCTTCGGCGGAAGCTTCCCCGACGGGGCAGCCATCTCAAGCACCTCCGGCGCCCTGCGCTGGACCCCCAGCCGGGACCAGGTCGGGGTCCACTCCCTGCGCCTGACGGTCGAGGACGGAGACGGCGGCAGCGACGAGCTCAACTGGGAGGTGGACGTCCAGCTCAGCGACCGGGACGGCGACGGCATGCCCGACGAGTGGGAGGAGGCATACGGGCTGGACCCCGACGATCCCTCCGACGCCGAGCTCGACCGGGACGGCGACGGCCGCACCAGCCTGGAGGAGTACGAAGGCGACTCCGATCCCACGGTCTACGAAGGCCCCGGTGTGCCGAGCCTGCTGGCCCCGGCGGACGGCGAGCGCGTAGCCAGCGCCAGCCCGAGCTTCACCGTGGGCAACGCCGAGGCCCCCCTCGGCCAGACCCTGGTCTACGGCTTCGAGGTCTACGCCGACGAGGCGCTCAGCGCGCGGGTCGGCGGCGCAGAGGGCGTCTCCTCCGGCGAGGGCACGACCTCCTGGACCTGGACGGACGCGGCCCTCACGGAGAACACCGACTACTGGTGGACGAGCTGGGCGGCCGACGACTACGTGACCGGCGCCGAGGCCACTCCCCCCTTCCGCCTCTTCGTCAACGAGGTCAACGAGGCGCCCGGGGCGCCCACCGTCGTCACCCCCTTCGACGGCGCGGTGGTCGAGACCCTGGACCCCGAGTTCCAGTTGGGCGAGGCCAGCGACCCCGACCGCGACACGCTGAGCTACCGGCTCCTCCTGCTGGACTCCGGCGAGGCCAGCCTGGACGAGGCGGTCGGCCTGGGCGCCGAGGAGGGCCTGGTCCGCTGGAGCCGCGCCGAGAGCCTGGTCGATGGTCAGCGCTACTGCTGGTACGGCGAGGCCCTGGATCCCGGCGGCCTGGTCGGCCCTCCCTCCGAGCTGGCCTGCTTCGAGGTGGATCTGGAGAACGATCCGCCCAGCGCCCCGCTGATCCTGGCCCCCGCCGACGGCTCATGGCAGAGCGAGCCGCACCCCGAGATCCGGGTCGAGAACGGCGTCGACCCCGAGGGGCGGGCCACCGTCCACGAGTTCCAGCTCGATCTGAGCGCCTCCTTCGACAGCGCGGCCCTGCAGCAGGGCACGGTCGCCTCGGGAGAGGACGGGCAGACGGCCTGGACGCCCACCGAGGCCCTCTCCGAAGACCAGACCTGGTTCGTCCGCGTCCGCTGCTCCGACGGCGCCGAGCGCAGCGACTGGGCCGAGGCCAGCTTCCAGATCGGTGACGGCGAGGGCGCGCCCACCGCGCCCACCCTGATCAGCCCCACCGACGGCAGCGAGGTCGAGGGCAGCCTGGCCCTGCGCATCGGGGCGGCCGTCGATCCCGACGGCGACAGCCTCAGCTACGAGCTGGTGATCATCGATCGAGGCGGCGCGGCGGTGCGCACCGAGAGCGGCCTGCCCGAGGGCGAGGACGGACAGATCGACTGGTCGCCCGAGATGCTGGAGCCGGGGGTCTACTCCTGGACCGCGCGGGCGGTGGACTCGACGGGGCTCGCCGGGCCCTGGGCGGGCTCCTGGGCCTTCGCCATCGGAGAGGGCGAGGCCCTCCTGGAGGAGGACGAGGCGGTCAAGGCCGTGGGCTGCTCCTGCGCCAGCGCGGGCAGCTCCTCTCCCGGCGCCGCCCTCTCCGTCCTGGGCCTGCTGGCCCTGGCCGGCCTCCGGCGCCGCGCGGGGAGCCGCCCGTGAGGCTGGCCGCCGTACAGTACAGACCGCCGCACGGCCGCCCGGTCCGGGCCCGCAAGGACCTCGTCCGTCTGGCGAACGCCGCCATCGACGCCGGCGCGCAGCTGGTGGTGCTGCCCGAGATGGCGACCACCGGCTACGTCTTCCGTGACGGCGCCGAGCTGCGCCCCCACGCGGAGCCCGTCGACGGACCCACGCTGGCGGCGCTGGCGCCGGTCGCTGCCCGCGGCGCATGGATCGTATGCGGCTTCGCCGAGCTGGGCGCGGATGGCCATCTGTACAACTCCGCGCTGATCATCCGACCGGACGGCCAGCTCGCCACCAGCTACCGCAAGGTGCTGCTCTTCCACCTGGACACCACCTGGGCACGACCCGGCCAGACCCGGGTGATCGTCCCGACCCCGATGGGCGACCTGGCGGTGGCCATCTGCATGGACATCAACGATGATCGGCTGGTCACCTGGCTGTCCATGACCCGCCCGGCGATCCTGGCCTTCTGCACCAACTGGGTGAACGAGAGCGGAGTGGAGCCGCGGCACTGGTGGCGGCACCAGCTCCGCGGCTGGGGAGGCTGGATGGTGGCCGCAAACCGCTGGGGCGAGGAGCGCGGCGTCCACTTCAGCGGACAGTCCAGCATCCTGGCGCCATACGGACGCATCGCCGCCGAGGCCGAGGCGGAGGGCGACTCGGTCGTCCTGGTCGACACCGCCGAGTGGGCCCGCGAGGCCGACCCCTCCTCGGGATCGACCCAGGGCCACCCCGATCGGTGGCGGTAGCGCGCGTGAGCGAGGGCTTCTACGCGGCGCTGCCCTCCTTCGACCGTTTTGACCTCGTCGTCGAGCCCGAGCGCTACAGCGATGTGCCAGCCGACTGGTTGGTCCTGATCACCGACGTCAGGGGCTCCACCCAGGCGATCGAGGCCGGGCGCTACAAGGAGGTCAACGCTCTGGGCGTGGCCTGCATCATCGGCGTGGTCAACGCGCTGCGCGGGTTGGAGCTCCCCTACGTCTTCGGCGGAGACGGCGCGACCATGCTGATCCCCGCCAGCAGCCGGGCCCGGGTCGAGCCGGCCCTGCGCGGGCTGGGTCGACTGTCCGAGAGCCGCTTCGGCCTGAGCCTGCGGGTGGGGCTGGTCCCGGTCGGTGAGCTGCAGGCCGACGGCTTCCCGGTGCGGGTGGCGCGGTACCGGGCCTCTGCTCAGGTCTGCCTGGCCATGCTGTCGGGCAGCGGGCTGACGGAGGCCGAGCGCCGCATCAAGGATACCGCCCAGGACGAGCGCTACGCCGTCGGAGCCGGGGCGGAGGCCCTGGACCTGGAGGGCTTCGAGTGCCGCTGGCTGCCCCTGCAGGCGCGGCGCGGGCGCATCCTGAGCCTGCTGGTGCAGGCCCTGGGAGAGGGGGAGGATCAGCAACGCGCGCGCTACCGGCAGGTGTTGGAGGAGGTCCGCGCGGCGGTCGGGGAGCTGAAGGCAGCGAGCCCGGTGGAGGCAACCTCGCTGAGGCTGGCGGGTCGGCCGTCGGCCTTCGAGGTGGAGGCCCGCTTGCGCAGCGCGGGAGGGGCCTGGGCGGTGCTCCGGGAGAAGCTGCGGCTGGTCTGGGCCGTGGGCCTGGCCCGGCTGCTGCTGTGGAGCGGCAAGAAGGCCGGGAGCTTCGACGGCGCGCGATATCGACAGGAGGTCTCCGAGAACAGTGACTTCCGGAAATTCGACGACACCCTGCGCATGGTGCTGGATGTCGAGCCCGAGCGTATCGCCGAGCTGGAGCGGAGGCTGCAGGCGATGGCGGACCGGGGGGAGATCGTCTTTGGCATGCATCAGTCCGAAGCGGCGCTGATGACCTGCATGGTGGGCTCGTACAGTGGGGACCATGTGCACTTCATCGACGGCGCCGACGGGGGCTATGCGATGGCGGCCCGGCCGATGAAGTTGATGAAGAGGGGGATGGGGGTGGGTGCGTCCAGCTGAGCGGTGGGTCCCACCTACACGAACTCCATCGACGCCAGCCCGGTACTTCCTACGGTTCCGGCCGCGGCCACTCCATCGAAAGCGTCGAGAACCAGATGTGGATGGAGGGCGAGCCGGAGCCGCCATGGGCCATCATCACGGCGTCGTGGATGCCGTCGCCGTCGACGTCCTGGTCGAAGGCGACGTCGTAGGCCGGGTCCCAGGGGCTGGGGTCGAGGGTCACGCCCTCCTTCCAGTTCACCGTCCCCTCCAAGGGGCCCCAGAGCAGTCGCAGGCCGTGCTCGGAGGGGGTCCACTCCCCATCGATCTCGTTGCGCGCGCTCTGCGCCACCATCAGGTCCAGCCAACCGTCCGCGTTCAGGTCGCCCCCGGCGAAGACCTCATTGGCCAGGTAGGTGGACCGCTCGTCGGCGACGATGGTCGCGTGCGCGGAGTCATCCAGGAGCTGGACGCCGCCGAGGGGGCCGTGCAGCAGCCAGACCTTGCCGGCCTTGTAGGTGTCCCCGTCGCCGCTCAGCTCGGAGACCACGATCAGATCGTCGTAGCCGTCATTGTCCAGGTCTCCGGCGGATCGCAGGTACTCGCCGACGGAGTCCCGGTACTTCATGCGCTCCTCCATGTCCTGCCGCGGCTCGAAGTCGACCCGCAGAAACGCGTCCGCCTCGTCCGCGCCGCGGGACTCCAGCAAGGGCCCGTCGTAGACCCTGACCGAGCCGTACTCCGCGCCGTAGGGGTCGTCGCCGGCCACGAGGTCGCTCAGGCCGTCGCCGTTGTGGTCGAAGCCCTTGTGGACAACCGCGTCCCAGGGTTGCCGTCTGTAGTCGCCCTGGAAGATCGGCGCGTCCAGCACCACCTCCCAGGGGGCCTCGTCCAGCGGGCCGTCCCAGGGCAGCGTCTGCACGGCCAGCATGGTGATCTCCCGGCCGGTGTCGGGGTCCGCGCCAGGCAGGAAACGGACGATGTCCCGGATGCCATCGCCGTCGGTGTCCCCGATGTCGAGCACCTGGAAGGGGAGGCGGGTGAAGCTGGGCTCCACCGTTGGAGCCATGAGACTACCGGAGAGGACGAGGTAGTCGTCGGCGCTCTCCGCGACCATCAGGTCGTCGAAGCCGTCACCGTCGAGGTCAAGGATCTCGCCGGTGATGGCGGCCCAGCCACTGCTCGCGGTGGCGTGGGCCCATATCCCCGGTTCGAGCTCGATGGGACGAACGGGATCGCCGGTTGGGGAGACATCGAAGCGGAAAACAATGCCACGGTTTTCTGACGATTCGTCTCCCAACCTCCATCGCACCTTGGTGCCGAGGACTATTGAACCGCTCTCCCGAGATTGATCGTACGGAATGAGTACGGGCGTGTCCCCCGGACTAAAATCCCGGCACCCCCTCAGCACTACATCTCCGAGGCGATTGTCGCGAAGCTCGGCGCTCGTGTACTTTCGCCCCTCAATCTCCTCGCACAGATCGGGCGTTGGCTCCTTCTCCTTGGCCTCATCGCAGGCGGTACCACCCAGCACCAGGAGGAACCACGGCGCCATGGCTTCAGTCCTCCCGGAGGCTGAGTTCGAGTTGCTCGGGCGACAGCAGGATCAACGGAGGCTCCCCCCGCCCCAGGCTGAAGGCGGTAGCGGACCCGGAAGTCACAACCCGTTCCAAGCTGCCGATGGACTCGTTGGCCAGGTACTGCGGCAGGCGGGCCCCATCGTCCTCGCCTACGGGTGGGGGGACCAACCAGTCGGCGGCGTTCTCGGCCCAGGCCTCCATCCGGCGCAGCTCGCCCAGGCTGCCGTGGGGGTTGCGCACCTCCACCGTGTACGGACCCTCCGACGGGGCGGTCGGGTCCACCAGGACCACGTAGGCGTAGCGCAGGTGGGTGGTGGGGGGCTCGCCGAGCATCACCACCGAGAGATCCGGAACCTCGAATGCCAGGATTGGGGTGGACTTCCAGGGCTCGTTGGGGTTGGTCTCCGCGAGGGTGAGCAGGGCCCTGGGAACCAGCACCTCGGGGATGAGCAGTCGAACGGGGCCTGCACCGCGCAGCAGCAGCCCGACGCGGTGGAAGGCGAACCAGGCGGGCTTGGCGGTCGCCTGGACCGCGGTGGCGTCGGCGCTGGGGGTGTGGCGGAGGCCGCAGCCCTTCCAGGTGACGTCCAGGAAGGCCCAGGGGTGGTGGCCGGACTTCTCGGCGCCGCCCGCCCGGCTGGCCAGGCTGCGCCGCCAGATCTCGTTGGCCTGGAAGGCCAGGGCCTCTTCATCGGTGATGTCTTCGTCGACCTCCTTGCCGGGGGCCACCTGGGCGCCGTTGCTGAGATCGGAGCTGCTGCTGGTCTCGACCACCGTGACCCTGCCTTCCAGGCCGTAGGCTTCGAGCAGATCCACCACGGCGGCCACATCGACCATCAGCCAGCCCGCGTGCAACAAGCCCATCTTGGAGTTCTCGTCCGAGGTCTCCGTCCCGGTATCTGGTGTCCACTCGGTGGAGTGAAAGTGGTACCAGTGCAGGTCGATTCCTCCGACCAGGCTGTTCAGGGTTGGCAGGCTCAGCTCGGGGAGCCAGCTAGCGGCCCAGGGCGCCCCGATCAGCTCCCCGCGCAGGGCCCTCCAGCTCCCGACCACCTTGCGGCAGAAGCGCTCCAGGAACCGGTGCTTCCAGGTCCAGGTCAGGACCCCCTGCTCGCTCTTCTTGCCGTAGCCCGCATCGCTTGCACGGTCCGGCTTTGCCACCGAGTGCAGCCCCGGCAGGAAGAGCTTCGGCATCGCCGACGAGGAGGTGGAGAAGCCCTCGACGAAGCCGATGGCCGCCATCACGAAGCCGCGGGCCCAGCGCTCGGCGCTCTCGGCGGGGTCCACCTGGCCCTCCTCGTCCTCGACGATGCTGCGCACGTCGACCTCGTTGAAGAGCTCGATGCCATCGAGCACCTCGTCCAAGGAGAAGCGAGCCCGCTCTTCGGGGGTCAGCGATGTGTCCGCGCGAACCGCCGCCTCGGCCGCGACCAGCAGCCGGGCGCAGGCTCGGGCGATCAACCGCAGCCCGGCCCGCTGGAAGGAGAGCTGGAGGCTGAGGCTGCTGTGGGCGTAGCGGAGGTAGGCCTGATCGACCTCGCTGGCCGGCAGGCCGATCCCGGTCCAGGCGGGATCCCAGTACTGGCGCAGGACGTTGTGCGTGCGGAAGGTCTTGCTGGGGTCCACCGGCCAGTCCGAGACCGGGCGATCGACCCCCCACCAGCCGGGGTCTTCCTCCTCGAAGACCTCGGCCGCTTCGGGATGCTCGCTGCTCATCACGACGTGGCTGCCCCCGCCCAGGTTGAGGAAGCTGAAACGGAGGCGCACACCGGCTTGCCAGGCAGTGCGAAGCAGCTCGGCGTAGCGTTCGACGTTTGTGGGGTATTCTCGGTCATGGAACCACCGTCCCTCCAAGATTCGATCTTCAATCTCCCCCGCGTCCGCCGGCACGTACACCGTTCGGGTCCACTCCAGCGTCTCCGCCGTGGCGTCCGCCGGTGCGTTGGTCAGCGAGTGCCAGTACAGCTCGCGGGTGCCATGCTGCCGCGCCAGGTCCACGCTGAGGGTGGCGGCGTCGGCGAGCTGGCCGGCCCCGGTGCCGAAGCGGGGCTTGCCGCTGTCCTCGAACATGAAGGACTTCAACCCGCCCAGCGCCTGGCCCTCCTGGTACGCGGGCCAGGACAGATCGACCGGGTCCAGGGAGGACTCGGTCGACAGGGTAGCGCCCGGAAACAGATCCACCGCCTCGTCGAGCCGCGCCCAGGGCAGATCGAAGGGGTGGTCTCGGGTCAGCCGGGAGGGCAGGGTCGGCGCCAGCAGGACCTGGGTCCGACGGTGGAGGGCCGCGTCGATTATCGCGGAGGTCTGTTGCTGCCCCTGCGGAGCGGACTGCACCCTCCGCCTCAGGTGGCGAAAGGCCGCCTCGTCCGCCGCCTCGTCGCGGTTGACCCGCCGCAGGACCGCCTGGAGGACGGAGCCAGGCTGAACCACCGTCGGATCCAGGTCCGTCTGTAGCGGGTCGCGCGACATGGGGGCTCCCGTACTCAGTTGAAGAAGGCGGTGGCGCTGATGGTGCCCTGCCAGGTCTCCTGCGCCGTGCCGCTGCTGGCCGAGACATCCAGCGCCAGGTCGATATTGGTGCAGAACGGTCCGGCGATGGTGGAGGGCGTCGGCGCGGGGGTGTCGATGTCCGGGCCCGTCCAGAAGGCGGGGTAGCCCGCGCCGAGCGCGGTCGGGCGCCGGGGCCCGGCGGTCTCGAACATGCGCAGCTTCAGCCGGGCATTGGGGGTGCGCGAGTCGGTCTGGATGGCGATGCGGAGGTCCGACGCTTCCCCCAGGGCCTTGCGCGCCTCGTCGTTCAGGTCGGAGAGCAGGGAGCGAACGGCCGCGCCGTTGGTCTCGCTGGAGAATGCCCCGCTGAACAGGGTGATGGTCAACTTCTTTGCACGCATCGGGCGCCTCGGTGGGAGAGGTGGCGCCGGGGTGGCGCCGGGGTGGCGCCGTAGGCGAAGTAATCGATGCTCATCAACCGGTCAAGATTTTCTCGTGGGGCTTGTGTGCGCCGACACGGTTGAGTCCGCCCGCGCCGTGCTCCACATCCCCCCTCCCTCGTCCCGCCTCAGAACCACCGACGCCGAGCGAGCCGGATCGCCTCCTGCCTCGCCGCGGCCAGGTACTCCTCCAGCCGCTGGCGCAGCGACTCGCCGGCGCTCAGCTCGGCCTGGAGCCGGCGGAGGTCGGCGCGCAGGCCGTCCAGCTCGGCGCGCTCGACGCGGGCGAGGCGCAGCTCTTCCTCCAGGCGGGCGCGCTCGTCGGCCAGGTCCTGGACCTCGGCGTTCTTCTTCTGCACATCGGCCCGCAGGGCCTCGACCTGGGCGATCGCCTCGGCCGAGCTGGTCTCCAGGCCCTGGGCCCGCAGGCCCAGCACGGCGATGGCCTCGCGCTTGAAGCCGGCGACCTCGTCGATGCTGCGGCTGAGCCTCTCCACGACGCCGCTCTGCTGTTGAAGGCGGGCGGTGAGCTCGGCCACCTCGGCGCGCTTGGCGAGGGCCTCGGCCTCGGCCCGGGCCATCAGGTCGTTGGCGTGCTCGGCCTGGGCTTCGGCGCGGGCGGCTCGCAGCGAGAGGGCGGCGAGGTCGAGCAGCGGGCCCTTGGGGGCGCGGTGGGACTGGGGGGCGGCCAGCCAGGACAGCAGCGGCTGGACGCAGGCGAGGGGGGAGCGCGCCTGGGCCAGCTCGCGGGCGGCCTTGCTTCGGCGGCGCAGCTCGGCCCCTCCGGCGGCGTGGTCCGCCAGGACCTGCTCCAGCAGGGTCGGCAGCTCGCCCGTCCAGGCGGCCTCGCCCAGGACCTCCGAGACGGCGCCTCCGGGGCGGGTGAGGACCGGCAGGCCGGCGGCGAGGTAGTCGGCGTGCCGGAAGCCCAGGGCCAGCTCGCGCTCGGGGTGCTGCACCCACAGGTCCAGGGCGACGCTGGCCCCGGCGTAGGCGCTGAGCAGCTCGTCCCAGCCGACGGTGCCCAGGCGCTTCAGCCGCGGGTGATCGGGCAGCTCGGCGGGGCCGTACCAGCGCACCTCGCCGGTCCCGTGCGCGTCGAGGATGGCCAGGACGCGGGCCAGATCGGGGCGCGGGTCGGCCCAGGCCCAGTCGCCGCCGCCGCCGACGAAGACGGGGCTGGTGGGCCAGCGGCGGCGGGGGCTCTCGGCGGAGGCGATCGGGACGCGCAGGGTGGGGTCGCGGCGCACATCGACGCCGGCCAGGGCCAGCACCCCGAGCCAGCTCCAGCCCTGCCGCTCGCTGCTGACCAGGAAGACATCGCCGGCACCTAGCGCCGCTAGTGTAGCCGGGGCGGCGCTGGCCAGGCGGCCTTCGAAGGGGGCTTCGAGCAGGCGGGGGGCGTAGAGATCGACGGCCAGGGGAAGGTCTAGCGCCGCTAGGGCGGGCGCGTCCTCGAGCTGCACGCAGAGCAGGGCCTGAGGCTGGAGGGCTCGGGCCTTGCGCACGAGGTCGGCGGGCGAGGCGAAGCCGCCGGGCTGATCCTGGTCGCGAGCCAGCCAGTGGACCTCGTGCCCGGCCAGGGAGAGGCCGCGGCCGAGGTGCCAGGCGCGGATGGCGCCGCCGCTGGCGGGCTGGCCGGGGGCGGGGAGGCGACCGTGGTGCACGACGAGGATGCGCATGGCGGGGAGCGTAGCAGGGGCGGGCAGCAGGATAGCGAGCCCTCTGGCGAGGAGGTGGCTCATGCGAGGGCTGGTGCTGGAGGAGGCGGGGCCGCGGGTGGCAGAGGACCTGCCGCTGCCGCGGGCCGAGGGCGAGGCGGTGATCCGGCTGGACCTGGGCGGGATCTGCGCCACCGACCTGGAGCTCTGCCGCGGCTACATGGGCTTCCGCGGCGTGCTGGGCCACGAGTGGGTGGGCACAGTCGAGCAGGCGCCGGAGCCCTCGTGGATCGGGCGGCGCGTGGTGGGCGAGATCAACGCCGCCTGCGGGAGCTGCCCGACCTGCCGCGCCGGGCGACCGACCCACTGCCCCCACCGCACCGTGCTGGGCATCCAAGGGCGGGACGGCGCCTTCGCCGAGCGGCTGCGCCTGCCGGTGGAGAACCTGCACGCCGTGCCCGAGGGTGTGCCCGACGACGCGGCCGTCTTCGTCGAGCCCCTGGCCGCGGCCTGCCGCATCCTGGAGCAGGTCCACGTCAAGCCGGGCGACCGGGTGGTGGTGCTGGGCCTGGGCCGGCTGGGCCAGCTCTGCGCCCGGGTGCTGGCGCTGACGGGGGCCCAGGTGTCCGGCGTCGCCCGCTCGGCGGCGAGTCGGGCGCTGCTGCCGCCCTCGGTGGAGGCTGTACCGGCGGCGGAGGCCCTCGATCTGCCCCTGGCCGACGTGGTGGTCGACTGCACCGGCAGCCCCGAAGGCCTGCGCCTGGCGGGGGCGCGGGTGCGGCCCGGCGGCACCCTGGTGCTCAAGACCACCGTGCACCTGCCCGAGCCCCTGCAGCCCACGCCCTGGGTCATCGACGAGATCACCGTCATCGGCAGCCGCTGCGGCCCCTTCGCCCCGGCGCTGCGCCTGCTGGCCGGCGGCCTGGTCGACCCTCGCCCGCTCATCACCGCGCGCTACCCGCTGGCCCAGGGGATGCAGGCGCTGGCCGCCGCCGCGGCGCCCGGTGCGCTCAAGGTGCTGCTGGAGCCGTGAATGGGGGGGGGCGGGCCACCACACCGGTGGTACTCTCCGCGCCTCCCCAGGAGGACGCGCATGACCAGACTCTCGATCGCCCTCGCTCCCCCACTCGCCTGCGCGGCCCTCCTGCTGACGCTTGGGGGAGCCGCAGCCGCTTCCGAAGGCACGGCCTGCCCCGCGCCGCCGGTCAACCTCGCTACCGAGGAGGAGCACAACAGCGCCGACCTGGCCGCCGGCCGGTCTGTGGGGGGAGGCGAAGAGCAGCTCTCGACCACGAAGGCCGCGCGGGTCAGCTATTCCGGGCAGGGACTGTCCCAGGATGCCGTAGATCAGGCCTGGCGGATCTACCAGCTCTGTCTGCAAGCCGAGAAGGGCCTCATCCCGAAGGACATCTACGTCGCTGCGCTGCGACGTTTCTACGGCCTGGACGACTCTCCGTCCCCGGCCAGTCTCCAGGTGGCCGCACAACCCGCGCCGAACGTGGAGGCGCCGGCGGCGCCCGTGGAAGCGGCGCCCGCATGTGCCGCGGTCGAAGAGGTCGACAGCCTGACGGCACGGATGCGCGGGACCATTGGCGAACACGAGGTGCTCTCCTGGGCCAAGGCCGGAAATGCAGGCTGGATCTGGAGCAGCAAGGGGCTGTTCGGTGACGTCGCTCGAATCCGGTCCGACGGACGCCTCGACATCCCCGGTCCGCTCAACATGCAGGCCGCGGGCCAGAGTTTCTCAACCATCGACCCCACCAACACAATCACGGCCTCTCTCGACGGCACCCTCTGGGGCGGCGCCCCCGTGGAGGAGGGCGGCCTCCGCGTCATCGGCATTGAAGGTCAGGTGATGGCCATCAAGGGAGAGTCCCGCGTCGACCTCAGCCCAGCATTCGGCGCCCCCTCACCGACCGCGGTCTACCACCTCCCCGTCACCGATCGATCGGGGCGGCGGGTCCTGCTGGTGTCGATCGACCCCGGCCAGGGGGCTGCGGAGACGCTGCTGCGATCGTGGTGGCTGGACCCCTCCTGCTTGTAGGGCGGGCGTTCAACGAGAGCGGACGCAGCGCGGCGTTCTGATTCAGAAAGACCCGTTGCGTCCGCAATTCTGCCCAAATCCGGACGCAGCGCCCCTTTGTGAGGGGTCCAGCAGGCCTTCCAGCCCCCATTCGTGCCAGAAGGCGGACGTAGCGGACCGTTGTGATTCACAACGCGCCGCTACGTCCGAGCCCCCCTCGCCGAGGCAGCGGGACGACGGGTTCCGTCTATACTCTCCCCAGCCATGCCCCTCCTCCTCCTCACCCTGACCCTGGCCTGCACCCGCTCCCCAGACGCGGACGGGGACGGGGTCACCGTCGCCCAGGGCGACTGCGACGACACCGATTCGAGTCGCTGGGACCAGGAGGAGCTGTACGCGGGGGACCTCGACCTCTCCGAGGTGTCGGGCTTCTGCGAGGGGTGGTGCAGGCGCGACATCGAGGGGTCGGTCTGGATCGACGGCCTGGGGGAGTACCCTGAGGAGCTGGACCTGGAGCAGCTCGCCTGCGTCACGCTGATCACGGGCTGGAGGGGCTCACACAGGTCGGGCGGATCTCCCTCTACTACACGACCGTCTTGGAGAGCCTGAGGGGTCTGGACAACCTCCGTGAGGTCAGCTCCCTGGCTCTCGAGGCCAACCAGCGCCTCCCCAACCTGAGTGGCCTCGAGGGCCTGGTGCGGGTCGGAGACCTCCTTGTCGCCCGGAACTACGTGATGACGGACCTGTCCGGGCTTGAAGGGGTGACGACGCTGGGGGATGTGGAGATCCGGGGCAATCCGGAGCTGCGCAGCCTGGAGGCCCTGAGGCAGGTCGAAGCTGTGGGGGGCACGCTGGAGATCCGCGACAACCCAAGCTTGGAGACGCTGTCCGGGTTGAACGGAGTGAGCACGGTCGGGGAAGACCTCCTCGTCGTGTGGAACCCCAAGATGCAGAGCCTGGAGGGTCTGGAGCAGCTGACCACCGTGGGGCGCAGGCTGCGCGTTCAGTCGAACGGATCCCTGCGGAGTCTGGATGGGGCCGAGGCCGTCCGGGAGGTGGGGGAGGATCTGATGATCGTCGGCAATCCCTCCCTCGTCGAGGTCAGCGCGATGCATGGGGTCCAGAGGGTGGGGGAGAGCCTCTGGGTCGAGGACAACCCGACTCTCCCCGAAGCGGCAGCCGAGGCGCTGACCGCCGCCATCCCCGAGATCGGGGGCTCGGTCTTCGTCCGAAGGAACGGGGACTGATCGGCCCGCTACGTCCGCGCCTCCCTCTCCAGCAGGCTAGATCCCCCGCCCCATGGCCTCCGCCCTCGTCCGCCTGCCGCCGCTGCCCCCCTCGACCGAGCACCTGCGCCGGGTGGAGCGCACCTGGGCCCTGCTCCGGCCGCTGCTGGGCCTGGTGACGAGCCACTGGCAGGCGCTGGAGGTGCGCGGCGCCGAGCATTGTCTTCGCTCGGGGCCGGCGCTGCTGTTGAGCAACCACGTCGGGATCCTCGACCCGCTCTGCCTGATGCTGGCGCTGGGGCGGCCCGTCCAGTTCATGGCGGGCGAGGGGCTCTTCGACGCCCCGGGGGCGGGGCGACTGGCGCGCTGGTCGGGGGCGGTGCCGCGCAAGAAGATGGTGGCCGACCTGCAGAGCGTGCGGCAGCTGCTGGCCTGGGGCCGGGTGGGCGGGCTGATCGGGCTCTTCCCCGAGGCCGATCGGACCTGGGACGGACAGACGCAGGCCCTGGTGCCGGGCATCGGGCGGCTGGTGCGGACGGCGGGACTGCCGGTGCTGGTGGCCCGGCTGGTGGGCGTCTACCACCAGCACCCCCGCTGGGCGGCGCGGCAGCGGCGGGGGCCGGTGCGGGTGGAGCTGGATCCGCCGCGGAGCTTCACGCGCCAGGACGATCCCGAACAGATCGAGGCCAGCTTGCAGGAGGCGCTGACCGTGGACCCGCTGGAGCGGCCGGCGGGGCGGCTGCGGGGCAAAGAGCTGGCCCTGGGGCTGCCCGACGCGCTCTTCGAGTGCCCGCGCTGCGGGGCGACCGATCGGCTGCGGGCGAAGGGGGACGCGCTCTCCTGCGCGGCCTGCCGGGCGCAGTGGGGCCTGGACCTGGAGCACCGCCTGAGCCCCCGCGGTGGGGGGGAGGCCCTGCGGGTGCCCGAGCTGCTGAGCTCGCTCCGGCGGCGGGCCGAGGGGCGCCACCTGGAGGCCGGGCCGGGGGAGCCTCTGCTGCGCAGCGCCAGGGCGCGGGTGCTGGACATCAGCGAGGCGCGGGCCCGGCCGCTGGGCGAGGGGCCAGTGGAGCTCTGGCCCGAAGGCCTGCGCCTGCCCGGCGAGCCGCTGCTGCCGATGGCCGAGCTGCGCACCTTCAACGTCTACATGCGCCGTCGCTTGCAGATCCGCGCGGCCGCGCGCTCCTTCGAGCTGGTGCTGCCGCCGGAGGAGTCGGCCCTGCGCTGGCAGTGGATCGGGGAGCCGGCCCGCCGCGCGCTGGGGTAGCTTGCCGGCTGGAGGCGGAGGAATGCGCAGCGCTCGGGACCTGAGGCGGGACAGCCTGATGTACCTGTCGCGCCGCCTCAACCGCAGCCTGGCGCCGCCGGACCGGGTCAGCGTCAACCTGACGCTGCGCTGCAACCTCTCCTGCACGATGTGCACGACCTGCTACGACAGCCCCGAGCTCTCGACGGAGGAGGTCAAGGCGATCATCGACCAGACCAGCGCCTGGGGGGTGGAGGTGTTCAACCCGCTGGGGGGCGAGCCCTTCATGCGGGCCGACATCGAGGAGCTGCTGGCCTACGCGGTCCGACGCGGCTTCTACGTGACGGTGACGACCAATGGCACGCTGATCACCGAGAAGCGGGCCCGGGCGATCGCGGCGATCCCCTCGGACCGGCTGCACCTGAACATCAGCCTGGACGGGGACGAAGCCGCCAACGATCGGGTGCGCGGCGAGGGGATGTGGAGGCGGGCGATCCAGGGCTACCAGCGGGTGCGGGAGGCGGACGAGCGGGCGGGAAACTCGCGCCGCAAGATCCTGGCCAACACGATCCTGCACGCCCTGAACATGGACCGATTCCCGGCGATCCTGGACGAGCAGGCGGCGCTCGGCTTTGACGGGGTACAGATCCTCAACCTGTTCCGGGCGGGGCCCGAGGTGCCGAAGGAGAGCCGGGATCTGTGGCTGCAGCCCTGGCACCTGGGGGCGCTGGAGGTGCTGGTGGAGACCCTGGCCCGGCGGGCGGAGGAGCAGGGGCCGGCGGGCTACCGGATCCAGAACGATCCGGGGGATCTGCGCAAGGTGCCCAGCTACTACCGAGAGGAGCTGAAGCCCCTGGAGGCGCCCTGCTGGGCGGGCTGGAAGGAGCTCTACATCAACGCCGACGGGGCGGCGATCATGTGCGACGGGAAGCTGGACTTCCTCAACGGCGCCTTCGGCAATGTGCGTGAACAGACCCTCCGGCAGCTCTGGCAGAGCCCGGCCCTGCGGCAGCGGCGAGAGGTGGTGCGTAATTGTACGACCCCCTGCGTGCAGGACTGCTACCTGCGGACCCGCAGCGACTCCGGGCGGGAGCTGGCCGGCGAGGCGGCGGGGATGGTCGCCCAGGCGGCCCGCCACCGGCTTCAGGCGCTGAGCCGGCGGGTGCAGGATCAGCCCGACACGGTGCTGAGGCTGGAGCTCTGCGACATCGTCGAGGCGACCGCGCCGGGCTGCAGCACGCCGATGACCCGCTGGGAGGCGCTGACGCGGGATCTGCCGATGGAGCCGACGCCGGCCAACTGGAAGGAGCTACGCGACCGCGGCTACCTGGACTTCGGGCGGGGCTTCATGGGCTTCGAGCTGGTGCGCTCGGTCTGCGACGATCTGCGGGCCAGCCGGCTGCGCTTCGAGACCCTGGAGCTGCGCTGGCGGGGAGAGCCGCTGCTGCACCCGGAGATCGAGCCGATCCTCGGGTATCTGTGCGAGGCGATCGGCCGGGGCGAAGTGGCCCGGCGGCTGCGCATCGAGAGCAGCGGGACCTTCCTGACGCCGGCGATCGCGGCGATGCCGGTGGACGAGTGGATCATCGATCTGGACCGGGGGGATCTGGACCGGGGGGATCTGGACCGGGGGGCGGCCTCCCCCTTGCTGGAGGACGCGCGCCGGGTGGTGCTGGGGGTCCGGGCGACGGAGTCCACGGATGGGAGGGCCTTGCGGGAGAGGTACCCGGGCTTCCAACCGGTGGCCGGCCGCCTGCCGAGAGAGGGTCGCCGCCTGCTCTGGGCGAGGCGGACGGACCACGACCATTACCTGGCGAACGCGGCGGCGCGGGCGGCGCTGGGCCGGGTGGCGGCGGACTGGGGTGTCGAGTGCGAGCTGGGCGAGGAGAGCGGGCCGCGGCGCTGCCGGGCGCCGGAGCGCACGCCGACGGTGAGCTGGGACGGGAAGATCACCCTCTGTACGCGGGACGTGATGCTGGCCAACCGGGTGGGCGAGGTGACCAGCGGCACGCTGAGCGAGGTCTGGCGCGGGCCAGAGCTGGCGGCGGACCGGCGGGCCTGTACCGAGGGGGGCGGGGTGCCGGAGAGGGCGCTGTGCCGGGACTGTGCGCTGCCGTGGAGCCCGAATGCGGGGGGATAGAGGGTGCTACCCCCGACTGGCCAGCGCGATGTTCGTCAGACCGATTCGGCTGCAGCGGGCGATGACGTCCATGATCACCTCGTACGACGCGGTCTTGTCGCCCCGCAGGATGATGCGTACCGGGGTCTCCTGGGCCTTGAGCGCCGCCAGCCGCGCGTCGAGCTCGTCGAGGCTGATCTCCTCGTTCTCGACGAAGACCGTGTGATCCGGCAGGACCGAGATGACGACGTCCTCGGGCACGAGATCCTCGATGCCGGCGCCCTCGGGGGTCATGACCTGCAGCGCGCGCTCGGCGAGCAGGCCCTTCTGGTAGGAGGACTCCTTCTCTTCCTCGATCATGGAGGAGGAGACGACCATCAGGATGATCAGGAGGACCAGGAAGACGTCGGTGAGGGGGGTGATGTTGATCTCGGAGAACTGTCCGCCCTCGAACTCGTCCTCGCCGAGACCGTCAGCCTGCGGTGCGCCCTGCATGGGACCCCCTCTCGTGCTCGATCAGCTCGAGCAGCTCGTCGCTGAGGATGGCCAGGTCGCGGACGAGGCCCCCGGCGATGGTGTTGAGGATGTTGAAGAGGACGACGGCTTCCAGCGCGACGGCGATGCCGACGGCGGTGGCGATCAGGGCCTGCGAGATGCCGACGGAGACGATGGCGAAGCCGCCCTGGCCGGACTCGCCGATGGCCTGAAAGGCGTTCATGACGCCGACGACGGTGCCGAAGAGGCCGACGAAGGGCATCAGCGCGCCGGCGGTGCCGAGGATCCAGGTGCGGGCGCGCAGGGCCCCGCCGACCCGCTTCTGTTCACGGGCCATGGCCTTGGCGGGGTTGCCCTTGACCTGGCCGGTGGCGCGGTCGAGGCCGGCGGCGAAGACGGTGCGGGCGACGCCGCGGACGGTGCCGAGGGCCTGGACGGCCTGGGCGATGCCGCCGTTGCGGGCGGCGAGCACGACCTTGCGCGCCGAGACGAGCGAGCGGCGCACGAGGAAGAGGGCCAGCAGGCGCTCCAGGGCGATGGCGACCAGGAACAGGGACGAGGCGGCCATCAGGAAGACCAGCAGCATCTCCAGGCTGAAGGCCTCGAAGGCGGACTGCAAGACAGGGGGCAGGGTCATTGGGCTTCACTTCATCAGGTAGGTGTGAACGAGCTCCTCGCCGTTGCGGCGGGTGAGCTCGACGGTGATGGTCTTCTGCCCGCGGACGGCCAGCCAGGTGGCGACGCCCTGGGCGATGGTGTTGACCTTGCGGCCGTTGATGGTGCGCACGACGTCTCCGTTCTGCATCCCGCCCTGCCGCAGGACGCTGCAGCGCGGCAGGTAGAGCTTGGCGCCGCCGCGCTTGCCGTCTTCGTCCCGGTAGGAGCTGACGCCGACCTGGCGCTCCAGCTCGCGCAGGTGGGTGGCGTACCAGTCCAGCAGGCTGCGCTCGACCCGCCAGCGCTTGTCGCCCAGCGCAGTGACCTCCTCGATCTTCTCGCAGGGCTTCTTCTTGCCGCGTGGAGGGGCGCCGGCCTGGCCCTCCTTCAGGGTGCGGGTCTCGGCGATGCGCGCCTCTCGCGCGTTGGCCATCTGGGCGGTAGGTTCGCCGCTGCCTTCGGCGGTGGGGGCGGAGCCGGTGGCCTCGCTCTTGGGCTGCGAGGGGGCGGCGACCGGCGCCGGGGCGCTGGCCTTGGGCTGCGCCTTGGCCTTGGGCTCGACGTAGACCGAGACGTTGACGGGCATGGCCGGGGTGGTCAGCTCGGCGCCGTCGTTGCCGATGGGGCCGGCCTCCTCGCCCTCCTCGCCCGCCAGATCGTAGAGGTGGGCGAAGCGGGTGTACGAGAGCACCGGCAGGGCGCCGGCGAGGTGCAAGGTGATGCTGACCAGCCAGGCGACGACGTGCAGGCCCAGCCCGGTGGCGAGCAGGCGGCGCAGCGGCGAGGTGGGGCGGGGAGGAGGGGCCATCGGCTCAGCGTCGAGAGGTCCCCCATGCTATCCCCCTGCGTGGGGGACACGCGCGGGCGCCGATGCGATAGAATCCCGCCCCTCATGCGACCCAGCCTCCTCTTCACGCTGCTGTGCCTGCTCCCGCGATCGGCGGAGGCGGTGGGCGCCGACGTCGGCGGCTACCTGCGGGTCGGGACGCGGCCGGACTTCCAGGGGGGCGACGGGCGCCTGGGCTACTGGAACCTGTACGGGCGGCTGCTGAACGAGGGGCCCTACGCGACCCTGGACTTCCGGCTGGACGTGCTCGAGCAGCAGCCGGGCACGGTGGCGCCCTGGACCAGCGTCCACCTGCGGGTCGAGGGCGGCAGCATCGGCAACGCCGACAGCCTCGGCGGGGCGCTCTCGGCCTTTCGGCTCTCGCAGGCCTACATCCAGGCCGGCAATGTGCTCTTCTCGGACCTGACCTGGCAGGTGGGCACGCTGGACTTCTACTTCGGCGACCTGGGCCTCTACGATATGCGCCCGGCGCAGATCTTCTACGAGACGGTCGGGCTGAGCGCGATGGTCGACCGCGGGCCGGTGCAGCTGCTGCTGGGGGCCGGGGACAGCGGCTACCAGGTCAAGGGCAGCGAGTACAACACGCTGCTGACGGGGGGCGGGGCCCTGCGGCTGCGGCCCTTCAAGGGGCTGGAGCTGGGGGTCGGCGGGCAGGTCCGCTACGAGCCGAAGGTGGTCGGCAACCGCTTCGCCCAGCACCAGACGCCCGATGTGGACTACGAGGACTGGCTGCGCGGCGAGGTGGTGCAGCAGTACGCCAACCAGGCCCCGATCGAGCTGCTGGACTTCCCCGATCCGGTGCCCACGGACGCCTCCAGCTGGAAGGGCATCGGCTACCTGGGCTTCGGCGGCGCCGGTCCCCTGGTCTGGAACAACGCCTTCTTCAGCCTGGAGCGCCTGCACCCGCAGGGGGCCAACACCGAGAGCTACGACGGCACGGACTACCGGATCTACGCGACCGAGCTGACCGATCAGCGCACGGTGCTGCTGATGGGCAACGAGCTGCAGCTGCGGCTGGTGCCGCGGCGGCTGGACCTGGTGCTGGCCGGGCTGTACGGCGACCACCGCGACGGGGACAACGACCTCGCGCCCAGCGACCACGACCGCCTCTACGCCTCGGGCGTCGGGCGCCTGCAGGCCTACGCCTCGGACACGGTGCACTTCCTGGCCGAGACCAGCTACGCGAGGGAGAAGTCGCGCAACGGCAACCTCTACCGCGAGCACGCCGACAGCATCTTCGCCAACACCGGGGGCGAGCCGGACACCGACGGCTTCGAGAACGGCGACAGCGATGTGCGCCGCACCTGGCAGGGCAAGACCGGCGTGGTGCTGAACCCGCTGGGCACCGGGGTCTACACCCGCCCCAGCCTGCGGCTGCTCTACGGCATCCAGTACAGCAACCAGAACAACGCCTTCGGCAACAGCTTCGTCGAGTCGCTCGACCAGTACGACGACTTCCAGACGGTCGAGCAGCACTGGCACCACCTGGTGGCCATCGAGGCGGAGGCGTGGTTCTGATGCTCCTCTCCCTGTTGCTGATGGCCTGCCTGCCCAAGGCCAGCGTGGTCTCTGCCCCCTCGCCGATGAGCGTGGCGGTGGTGGCCGCGCTGGAGCCCCTGGAAGACGCCACCGTCCGGCCGATGCCGGCGGAGATCGACCGCCGGGTGAATCAGCTCCTGCTGGCGCGCAATCTGCGCCCGGTGGCGATCGCCGAGGCCGACTGGGAGAGCGCCTTCACCAAGGGGCGCACGACCCGCTTCCGGGTCGCCCACGCGGCGATGGCCTCCGAGACCGACCTGGTGCTGGTGGTCGAGGCCTTCGCCCGCTACGGCAGCCAGCTCAACGGGCGCTACCGCTGGACGGTGCAGGTCAGCGCCTCGCTCGCCCCCGGCGGCAAGCCCGAGGACGCCGTCACCAGCGAGTTCAACGTGCCCGTCTTCCTGCAGTTCTCGCACGAGCAGGAGGCCGAGGCGGTGGCGGCGGCGGCGACGGTGATCGAGCGGCAGCTCGGGCACCTGCTGGACCAGGTGCTGGGCGGGCTGTGATCCTCCTGCTGGTCGCCTGCGCCCGCGCGCCGCTGCCCGCTCCCGTGCCCGTAGCGCCTGCTCGCGCCGAGCTGATCACGATGGTCCTGGTGGACCGCTTCGACAACGGAGACCCCGGCAACGACCGGGCCTCGCCTGGGCCCGCGCCCGACCCGGGCGACCCGCAGGGCTGGCACGGCGGGGATCTGCGCGGCGTGATCAACAACCTGGACCTGCTGGCGGCGACGGGGACGACCCTGCTGTGGATCTCACCGGTCTTCCGCACCCGCACCGAGCCGATCGGCGTCTGGGGCGCCTACCACGGCTACTGGCAGTGGGATCCATTCACGGTGGAGCCGCGCTTCGGCAGCGAGGAGGAGCTGGCCGAGCTGGCGCGGGAGGCGAACGAACGCGGGATGGGCCTGCTGCTGGACCTGGTCACCAACCACGTCGGCTACGAGGCGCCGCTGCTCCAGCAGCAGCCCGAGTGGTTCCACGACGAGCCCTCGATCCAGGACTGGTCGGACCGCGCGCAGCTGGAGCGCGGCCAGGTCCACGGCCTGCCCGATCTCGCCCAGGAGCGGCCCGAGGTCCGGGCCTGGCTGCACGAGGTGGCCCGCACCTGGCAGGAGCGGCTGCCGCTGTCCGGCTACCGCGTCGACGCCGTCCGCCATGTCCCCAACGACTTCTTCGCCGAGCTGGGCGAGGCTGTCCTCGACCGCGGCGCGGCCTGGTTCCTGGGCGAGGACTTCACCGGCGACCCGGTCGAGCTCTCGCAGAGCCAGCGCAGCGGCGGCTTCACCCACGTCTTCGACTTCCCGCTGCACTACGCGATGACCGAGGTCTTCTGCGACGACGCCTCGCCCGCGCGGCTGGGCGCCGTGCTCTCCCTCGACCGCCTCTACGAGCGACCCGACGGGCTGGTCACCTTCCTCGACAACCACGACCTGCCGCGCATCCTCTCCCGCTGCCACGGGGACGAGGCGCGGGTGCGGCGGGCGCTGGCCTTCATGTTCGCGGTGCGGGGCGTGCCCTCGCTGACCTACGGGACGGAGGCCGGCCTGCAGGGCGAGGAGGAGCCGCACAACCGCGCCTCGATGGTCTTCGGGCCCGCGCCCCTGCGCGAGGAGATCGCGGCGCTGGCGGCATGGAGGGGGCGGGCGCCGCTGGGCCCCGGGGGGGCGCAAGAGGTGGTGGAGCTGGGGCCCGACACGCTGGTGCTGCTGCGCCGCCAGGGGCGAGAGGCCCTGCTGACGGCGGTGAACCGGGGGGAGGCGGACGCCGCGGTGCGGCCCTGGGCGGGCGAGGTGCTGGAGGTCTCGACCACCGGCCTGAGGACCGTCTCTGCCTCGGAGGCGGAGTGGGCGGTCCCCGGTCGCTCGGTGCGGAGCTGGAGATTGCGTCTGGAGGAGGAGCCGGCTCCAGCAGCAGAGGTCGAGCTGCGCGTCGAGCTGCGGGGCGCGCCGGAGGGAGAGCTGCGGCTGGTCGGCTCGGACCCTCGGCTGGGCGCCTGGAAGCCGGAGGCCGGCCTGCCCCTGGTCTGCGAGGGGGCCACCTGCAGCGCCACCGTGCGGGCGCCCCGCGGCAGCGTCTGGGAGGGCAAGCCCGTGTCGCTCCAGCCCGACGGCTCGGTGCGCTGGGCCGATGGCGACAACCGGGCCGCCCTGCTCGGTGAAGATGGCGTCTGGAGCCTGGACTGGTAGGCCCCAAGGGTAGCCATCGCGCTCGAAACCGGGCATCCTTCGCGCACCCAATGGAGACTCCCATGACCCTGCTGACCCTGCTGCTTCTGGCCTGCACCCCCGCATCGGTGGTTGGCGACGACACCGGCGGCGGCGGCGACGGCGGCACCAGCGGTGACGGCGGCACCGGCGGCGATGGCGGCTTCACCGTCCCCGACATGGAGATCAGCGAGCTGTCCTGGAGCCTGCACGACGAGGTCGAGGCGATGGTCTGGGTGAGCTGGGCCCAGGATCAGAGCGGGCAGGTCCGGGTCGAGTACAGCTTCGAGAACGACGAGTGGCACCAGACCCGCGAGAAGCTCGGGACCGCGGGGCGCAACCAGGTCCTGGTGGTCGGCGTCCCGTTCGGGACGACCGCGAGCTGGCGGGTCGTCTCCGAGGGCGGCGTGACGGTCGAGGGCGATCCCTTCACGACCGGCGACGTGCCCTCCGACCTGCCGCTGGCCAGCGTCGAGGTGCTGGAGGAGGACAAGCTCCTCCCGACGGGCAAGTACCTGCTCAGCAGCATCAACGCCGACCGCGGCGGCTGGACCGGCGGCGACTACTGGACCTTCATCGTCGACCGCAAGGGACGCCCGGTCTGGGCCAGCCTCGCCCCGAACCGGCACTGGACCATCTTTGCCCAGGTGGCGCTGAGCGGGGACCACATCCTGTGGGACGAGGCGACCTACTGGTCGGACTGGGACAGCGGCGCCGGCTCGACGGTGCACCGGACCTACCTGGACCAGGAGATCGAGGAGATCGCGACGCCCGGCCTGCACCACGCCTTCGTGCAGCTCCCCGACGACACCCTGGCCTGGGGCAGCCAGTACCACGGCGGGGGCGAGGCCCTGGTCGAGCGAGCCCCGGGCAGCGACGTGGTGACGACGGTCTGGACGGCCAGCGGGGAGTGGCCCGGCTCGGGCCGGGACCCGGAGTCCAACGGGCTCTTCTACGACGCCGAGCGCAACAGCTACCTCTACAGCTACTACACCAACAGCTCGGTGGTCGAGGTCGACCGCGCCACGGGCAAGAGCCTGTGGTGGGCCGGCGAGGTCGGGGGCGGCTACGCCTTCTCGCCCAGCACCACGCAGTTCACCTGGCAGCACGGCATCAGCTACACCGAGGCGGGCACCCTGCTGGTCTCGACCCACAAGCAAGACGGCAGCATGACGATCGCCCGCGAGTACGAGGTCGACCACGAGAACGAGACCTTGAACCACATCTGGAGCTACGACTCGGGGGTCTACGCCGACACCAACGGCGACACCTGGCGCCTGGAGAACGGCAACACGCTGCACCTGGTGGGCAGCTCCGGCCACCTCTTCGAGGTCGCCGCCGACAGCAGCATCGTCTGGCACCTGGACTTCAACGCCAACAAGCTCCTGGGGCGGGGTCAGCTGATCGAGGACCTGTACGACCTGGTCAGCCCCGAGGCGCGGTGAGCGGCTGGTCGATGCTGGCCCTCTGGCTGGCCTGCGCCTCTCCCGAGCCCTCGGAGGGCGATCTCGTCTGGGGCGAGGACTGGGTCCTCGACCTGGGGGCCTCGGACCCGCTGGCCTCGCACCGCCCCGAGGGCGCCAGCTGCGAGGAGCAGGCCATCAGCAACGAGTACGACGGGGTCGAGATCTCCACCGCGGACTGCAGCTACGCGCAGCTCGTGCAGGAGCTGCGGGTCGACGTCGCCGCAGGCCAGCGGGCGCGCATCGTGGCCTGGCACCAGGAGCTGGTGGCGGAGGAGGAGGCACAGGCCCACCTCGCCGTGCTGATCGGCTCGACGGTGATCTGGGAGCAGATGCCCGGAATCCCCTCGCTCGCGCAGAGCTGGGACGAGGAGCTGGAGCTGCCCGTCGACGCCGCAGCCGGCGAGCGGGTGACCTTGCACCTGCACAACCACGGGTCGAACACCTGGACGCTACAATCCCTCTCTCTCGTCCCATGAGACCTCGCCCGGAGCTCCGAATGCCTCTCTCCCTGCTCGCCCTCCTCTTCGCCTGCGACGGCTCCAAGGGCGAGGACAGCGGCAGCGCCGCCCTGACCGAAGCCCCCACCTGGAGCGAGGACGTCGGCCCCATCTACGCCCGCACCTGCGCGAGCTGCCACGCCCCCGGCGGCGCGGGGCCCTTCGACCTGACCGGCTACGAGGAGGCCAAGGCTTGGGCCGTGGCTTCGTCGCTGTCGGTGCAGGCGCGGACGATGCCGCCCTTCCTGGTGCGCGGCGACGGCACCTGCGGAGACTACGTCGACAACCAGTGGCTGAGCGAGGAGGAGATCGCGACGATCGCCGCCTGGGCCGAGGCCGGCGCCCCCGAGGGCAGCCCGGGGGCCACCTTCGAGGCGGCCCCGCTGGCGGTGCTCCCCGCCGACGCCGTCCCCTACCTGACGCCGGACTTCACCCCCGAGGTGGTCGGCGGCGAGTACGCCGAGAACGACGAGTATCGCTGCTTCGACGTGGGCACGGTCGACCAGGACACCTTCCTGGTGGGCTACTCGGTCGAGCCCGGCAACGCTGCGATGGTGCACCATGTGCTGATGATGCCGGTCGACCCCGACAGCGCCGCCAGCGGGGGGCGGACGGCGCAGGAGCAGATGGAGCTGCTGGACGCCCAGGACGAGCGCGAGGGCTGGCCCTGCTTCGTCGGCGCCGGGACGGGGGTGCCGACGATGAGCACGCCGGTCGCCTGGGCCCCCGGGCAAGGCGCGGTGCTGTTCCCCGACGGCTCGGGGGTCAAGATCGGGGCGGGCGACCGGCTGATCGCCCAGGTCCACTACAACCTGGTGGACACCAGCCTGCGGGGCGAGGCCGACCAGACGCAGATCAACCTGCTGCTCTCGGAAGAGGTCGAGCAGGAGGCCTTCATCGCCCTGCCCGACGGCTTCCTGGAGACCCTGGGGGCCTTCAACGAGGCGGCCATCCCCCCCGGCGAGTCCGCCTGGACCTACACCTGGGACGCGCCCAGCTACGAGCTGCTCTACTACTACGGCGGGTCGACCGAGGGCCTGACCGGGGCCAGCATCTGGGGCGTCCTGCCCCATATGCACCAGTACGGCACCAAGATGAACGTCAGCCTGAACGGCGAGTGCATCGCCGACGTGCCGCAGTGGGACTTCGGCTGGCAGCGGGTCTACTTCTACGAAGAGGGCCTGCCGCTGGACGGTTCCGAGACCCTGGAGGTGAGCTGCACCTACAACACCGAGGGCGAGAGCGAGGAGATCACCCCCGGCTGGGGCACCTACAACGAGATGTGCCTGTCATCGCTGTATGTCGTGTTGCACCGCGACTAGAACGCGCGACCGGCAGTTTCTACCGAGCATGATGGAGGCGTGGGGTCGCGCGTACTGCGGGCGCAAAGCGCCCGCCGCGGGGGTGCTCGCCCCTAGGCGAGCCAGGGGGGCGCGAGCCCCCCTCCAAATGAGGCGCTGGTACCGGAGGCACCAGGTCCCGGCACCTCAGGCGAATGCGGGCACAACCTCACTCGGTAGGGACCTGGGGTCGCAGGTACTAGCCCGTGCGGATGAACAGGCTGTAGATGTAGGCGAAGTAGAGGAACATCAACAGCCCGCCCGAGACGCGGCCGATACGCTTGAAGAGGGCCAGGAAGGGCAGGATCAACAGGCCGAAGCCGACCGAGATGATGATGTCGGTCTGCATCGCGGCGGCGTCGACCACGATCGGCTTGATCAGGCCGGTGATGCCCAGGATGGCGAGGACGTTGAAGATGTTGGAGCCGATGATGTTGCCGAGGATCATCGCGGAGTGGCCTCGCCAGGCGGCGACCGCGCTGGCGGCGAGCTCGGGCAGGCTGGTGCCGAGGGCGACCAGGGTCAAGCCGACGACCCGGTCGGGCACGCCCAGCGCCGCGGCGATCCCGACCGCGCCCTGGATCAAGACCACCGCGCCACCCGCGAGGGCGGCGATGCCCACCACGACGCTGAGCACGGCCTTCCAGAGGGGAGCCTCGGGGGGGAGGTCCTGGTCGGCCTCTTCATCCGAGGGAGCGCCGTCCTGACGGGCCTCGCGGATGAGGGCGATCATGTAGCCGACCAGCAGCAGCACCAGCAGGCCCGACTCGAAGCGCCCTTGGACCCCGTTCCAGTACAAGGCCATCGGCAGGGCCATGACGAAGACCATCAGCGGGAGCTCGCGGCGGAAGAGGTCGTTGGTGCTGACGACCGGGCGCAACAGCGCGACGAAGCCGAGGATCAGGCCGATGTTGCCGGTGTTCGAGCCGAGCACGTTTCCAAGAGCGACCTCGGGGACGCCCCGGACGGCCGCCGCGAGGCTGGCGGCGAGCTCGGGGGCCGAGGTGCCGCAGGCGACCACCGTCAGGCCGATCAGCATGGGGCTCATGCCGAAGGCACGCGCCATCTGGGTGGCTCCGCGGACGAGGAGCTCTCCACCTGCCACCAGGACGACGAATCCGATGAGGACCAGGAGGATGTCCATACACCTCGAAGGGGTCAGAGGGAACCGCCGAGCTAACGCGCTGCGACCGGTCGTCCCGCCGCACGGGACGCCAATCCTCGACCTGACCGGATAACATGGCCCGACCAGCCCCCAGCGGGCGCAAGGAGCGTCGCATGCGGGTGGTGTTCGTTCGACACGGCCAGCGAAGCCAGAGCGAGCTGGATCCCCCGTTGACCAGCGCGGGGCACCGCATGGTGCGCGAGACCGGCGAATGGCTTGCCTCGCACCAGATCCACCCTGACCTCTGCCTGCTGACCCCGACCCGACGCACGCGCCAGACCGCTGAGGGGCTGCTGGAGCGCCTCCCCCACGTGAGGCGCCGCCCCGTCGACGCCCTGCCCGAGGGCGACCACGCCTGGGAGCGGCTGGTCGCCTCGTGGGGCCCTCGGATCGGCGATCACGGCGTCCTGCTGCTGGTGGGCCACCACCCCAGCCTGCACTACCTCCTCGCCCGTTTCGGCCCCTCGCCCGTGCCCGTGCCGCTCTCCAATGTTGCGGCAGCCCTGGTGCTCGACCCGCTCTTCACCGGCCAGTGGGCAATTTCCGCGGCTTGGCCCGGCGAATCGGGATAAAACCCCGGGTCCTGAAACAAAGCTCCTCAGTCCGCCCCGAGGCGATCATGACGGATAGCGAAGCCATCGCTGATCTCTACGTGTTCCGCAGCGTTCCGCGGCCAGCCATCGACGAGCTGGTCGAGCTCGCCCCCCCGCAGCTCTACCCGGCCGGCGCGCTGATCTTCGCCCAGGGTCAGGCCGCCAGCCACGCGCTGATGGTGGTCGACGGTCGCCTGGAGGCGAGCGTCGTGGCTGGAGGCCGAAACCGCAAGCTGGGCGAGATCGGCCCGGGCGAGGTGCTGGGAGAGATGGGGATCTTCACCCCCGGCGCGCGGCGCAACGCGAACGTGACGACCATCCTGCCCAGTCGCTGCATCGTCATCACCGCCGAGCTGCTGGTGGACGCCGCCGAGAACCCGGCCGTCCTGGCCCTGGAGACCTACCTGCTCGGCACCCTGGCCCGGCGGATCCGCTCCTCGAACGTCGCCCTGATGCAGGCCTGGAAGGAGGCCTCGCCCAAGGCGGGGGTGATCGAGACCCACGCCCCCACGACGGCCACCTTCCTGTCCAGCCTGCGGAAGCTCTTCGGAGGACACACCTGATGCACCCGCACGAAGCCCGCGTTCAGGCCCTGCTCCTGCTCAAACAATTCCCCCACCCCGGAGCCAGCGTCGACGGCGTGACCGGCCTGCTGGGCCAGGGCTACCGGATGGAGTTCAAGAACGGCGAGCACATCTGTGTCGAAGGCGAGCCCGCCGCCTGCATGTACCTGCTGACCTACGGCAAGGTCACGGTGGTCAAGCGCGACTTCTCCGGACGCGATCGGCAGGTCGCCACCATGCACGCACCCTCCATCTTCGGGCATATGTCCATGGTGGACGGCTCGCCTCGGTCGGCGACCTGCTCGGCCGACGGCATCGTCACCGTGGTGGTCATCGACCGCGAGACCTACCAGCGCCTGGTGACCGAGCCCACCCCGATCGGGCGGACCCTGCGGCGCCTCCTCCTCTCCAGCCTCGCGGACCAGCTGGCGCGCGGCAACCGTCGGCTCCGGGAGCTGGTCGGAGGGGACCCCAACGAGGTCCCGGCCCAGCCAGAAGCCCACCCGATCAAGGTGATCACCCAGGAGGACATCTCCGACGTCTCCAGCGAGCTGGAGGGCTGGAAGCTGCGCCAGATCAGCACCGAGGACGAGACGGACGAGCTCTCGCAGAACGACGCCGACGGGCCGGTCGTCGACGAGAAGCCCTGATCCGCCTCAGAAGGTCGTCGCGGTGACGTTCCAGGTGAGGGTGCTGTCGTCCAGCGAGCCGATGACCTCCTTGCTCCAGGTCTTGGTCGCGCGGTCGTAGGTGTAGACCCGCACCTCGCGCTGGTCGTCCGAGGCGACGTAGAGCTCGAGCTGACCGTCACCGTCCAGGTCCGTCAGCAGGCTGGCGTGCTCGAAGCCGCTGGACTTGTCGTCGATCAGGCTCTTCTCCCAGGTCTTGCCCTTGTCGCCCGAGCGCAGCATCCACAGGCCGCTCTTCATCGCGGCGGCGACCAGCTCCTGGAAGCCATCGCCGTCGAGGTCGCCGTGCAGCAGGAAGCGGGTCTGTCGGTCTTCGATGCTGGTGACGTCGACCTTCTCGAAGCTGCCATCGGGCTTGGGCAGGTACTGCCGGATCAGCACCGGGCGCTTGACCTGCTTGTTCTCGACCTCGGCCTCGAAGACGCTGAACACCTCGCTCTTGCCGTCCCCGTCGAGGTCCGCGGCGAGGATCTCCTTGGCGTGGGTGCCCGGCTCGTCCTCCATGACTGTCCGGACGTACTTGCCATCGACGAAGCGATAGGCGACCACCAGGCCTGGCTGCGAGGCGTTGGCCTTGTTGCGCTCGGAGGGGGTGGCGTAGATCTCCAGCTTGCCGTCTCCATCGACGTCGCCGAGCTCGATCTCGTGGACGAAGGTGTCGGCCAGCGGATCCAGCTCGGTGACGCCGGCCCCCTTGCCGTCGGCGAGCTCGGGCTCGATCACCGCCACGACGCCGAAGTCGTGCGAGGCGATCACCAGCTCGGGCTTGCCGTCGCCGTCCACGTCCCCGATCTCCAGGTCACGGATGCGCTGGAACTTGCCGCCCCAGTTGCGCTCCCAGATCAGGGTCGACTTCCACTCGGTCCCCTCGCGGGTCCACTTCTTGATCATGGCCTTCTCGGCGCCGATGGTGATCAGCCCGTCCTCGTAGGGGAGGGCCTTGTGGAAGACGTTGCTGTCCGGGTCTTCGAGGCGGCTGCGCTCCCAGCCGTCGGGGGTCTTGCGCCAGATCTCCAGGCGAGCCGGCGCGGGCTTGGGCTTGCCGTCTTCACGGGTGAACCAGGCCTGGGCCAACAGCAGGGTCGGGTAGGGACCACCGGTCGGGGCGACGTTGGCGGCGACGGGCGGCGCTTCGGGCGGCGCGACCACCGGGGTCGGGTCGGCCGGAGGAGCAGGGGGCGCGACCGGCGCGTCGGTCTCCCCGCAGCCGCTGAGGGAGAGGGCGGCGGCGAGGCTGAGGACGAGGGACATGGGGACTCCAGGGATGATTCTTGACGGTGCGGGCGTATCGTCGCCCCCTGCCCGCAGGAAGCCCTGCCAGCCGCGAGGCCGGCAAATCTGCACGCCAATTGCGGATCTTCAGTGGCTGCCGGTGGACCCGAAGCCCCGATCCCCGCGCAGGGTGTCGTCGAAGGTCGACACAACCACCAGCTCGGCGCGTGCGACCGGGCAGATGATGAGCTGCGCGACGCGCATGCCCCGGGTGATGCGGACCGGGTCGGCACCGAAGTTGGCAAGCAGCACCATCAGCTCGCCACGGTAGTCGCTGTCGATGGTCCCGGGCGCGTTGATCATGCCCAGGCCCAGGCGCAGGGCGTTGCCGGAGCGAGGCCGCACCTGGCCCTCGAAGCCGGCCGGGATGGCCAGCTGCAGGCCCGTCGGCACCAGGGCTCGCCCCAGCGGGGGCAGCTCCAGCGGGGCGTCCGCGGGCACAGCGGCGCAGAGGTCGAGACCCGCCGCCCCCGCCGTCTGGTAGGACGGCAGAGGCAGGCCCTCCCCATGAGGGAGGACCATGATGGCGAGCTCGACCTCCATCGACCGAGCCGCTCTCAGCCCGAGGTGGCTTCGAGCGCTTCCTTGCGGGAGAGGCGGATCTTGCCGCTGCGGTCCACGTCGATGACGCGCACGAGGACCTCATCGCCCTCCTGCACGACGTCGGTGGTGCGGTCGACCCGCTCGACGGCGAGGTGGCTGATGTGCACCAGGCCCTCGGTGCCGGGGAAGATCTCCACGAAGGCGCCGAAGTCCACCGTGCGCTTGACCACGCCCAGGTAGAGCTTGCCGATCTCGGCCTCCTGCGTGATCTCGCGGATCATCGCCAGGGCCTTGCGGCCGGCCTCGCCGTCGCTGCTGGCGACCATGACGGTGCCGTCGTCCTCGACCGTCACCTTGACGCCCGTGGCCGCCTGGATGCCGCGGATGGTCTTTCCACCGGGGCCGATCAGGTCGCGGATCTTCTCGCTGTTGATCTTGATGGTGGTGATGCGGGGGGCGTGCAGCGAGAGCTCGGCGCGGGGCGCCTCGAGCACCTTGCCCATCTCGTCGAGGATGTGGATCCGACCCTCGCGGGCCTGGTTCAACGCGCGCAGCATGACCTCGCGGGGGACCCCGGCGATCTTGGTGTCCATCTGGAAGGCCGTGATGCCCTGACGGGTACCGGCCACCTTGAAGTCCATGTCGCCGAGGGCGTCCTCGTCCCCGAGGATGTCGGAGAGGACGGCGAACTCATCGCCCTCCTTGATCAGGCCCATGGCGATGCCCGCCACCGGGGCCTTGATCGGCACGCCGGCGTCCATCAGCGCCATGATGCCGGAGCAGATGGTGCCCATGGACGAGGAGCCGTTGCTCTCCAGCACGTCCGCGCAGATGCGGATGGTGTAGGGGAAGACCGCCTGGTCGGGCACGACGGCCTGGATGGCCCGGTGGGCCAGGGCGCCGTGGCCGATCTCGCGGCGCTTGGGGCCGCGCATCATGCGGGCTTCGCCGGTGCAGAAGGGCGGGAAGTTGTAGGTCAGCATGAAGTCGCGGAACTCGGAGTCCGCGCCGGCCCAGTCGATGCGCTGGCTGTCCCGATCGACACCCAGGGCGGCCGTGGCGAAGACCTGGGTCTCGCCGCGGTTGAAGACGGCCGAGCCGTGCGCCCGGGGGGCCACGCCGACCTTGTTCCAGATGGCCCGGACCTCGTCGGTCGAGCGCCCGTCGAGGCGCACGCCCTTCTGGATCACGTCCGCGCGCATCAGCTTGCGGGTGAGCTTCTCCCAGGCGGTCTTGGCGTCGTTGGTCAGCCGCTCCTTCTCGGCCTGGTCCTCGACCCCGGCGACCAGCTCGTCGATGATCAGGCCGCGGGCGGCCTTGATCGCGGCGCCGCGCTCGTGCTTGCCCGGGGTGGCCATGGCCGCGCGGAGGGCCGGCTCGCCCTTGCCGTTGACCAGGGCCAGGACGCCCTCGTCCAGCGTGGGCGGGGGGGCGAGCTCCATCTTGGGGCTGCCACACAGCTCGCGAAGCTGGTGGATGGCGGTGATGACCTTCTTGACCTCGGCGTGAGCCAGGTCCATCGCGTCCATCATCTCGGCCTCGCCGACCTGCTGACCGCCGCCCTCGACCATCGCGACCGCGTCGGCGGTGCCGGCGACAACCAGGGTCAGGCTGGCCTTGGAGATCTCGCTGCGGGCGGGGTTGATCAGCCACTGGCCGTCAACCTTGGAGATGCGGACGCCGGCGATCGGCTGGCTGAGCGGGAGCTGGCTGATGTGGCAGGCGGCCGAGGCGCCGATCATCGCCAGCGTGTCGGTGTCGTTGTCCACATCGTAGGAGATCACGGTCGCGATGACCTGGACCTCGTTGCGGAAGTGCTTGGGGAACTGCGGGCGGAGGGGGCGATCGATCAGGCGGGAGACCAGGGTCTCGCGCTCGTTGGAGCGACCTTCGCGCTTGAAGTAGCTGCCCGGGATGGTGCCGTAGGCGCCGTTGCGGTCTTCGTAGTCGACCGTGAGCGGCAGGAAGTCGAAGCGCGAGGGCGAGCCGCCGACGACGGTCACGAGGACCTTGCTGTCGCCCTGGCTGACGATGACGGCGGCGTCGGCCTGCTTGGCCAGCTCGCCGGTCTCGATGGTGAGGGGACGTCCGCCGATCTCGACGGTGACGCTATGGATGGACATGGGTTCTCCTGGGAGGATCCTTGTGGATCCGCCGCACCAACGACACTCGGGGTCCACCCGGGGACCGTTGGTATTGGGTTGGGAACCGCCCTGGCCTCCGAGAGTGCGTGTGGACCGTGCCCGGATCGGTGGTCCGGCTTCCCGAAGATCTGTGAAGAGCGAGCGAGCCAGGTGGCCTGCTCGATCTTCACCGACCTGCGGAAGGTCCGGTCCCCGATGAGCGCGTACGCGGGAGGGATGAGGCAGTGTTGGAAAGTACGGGGTTGGAAAGTACGGGGGAGAGACGACAACGGCGACGGGTCTCCCCGTCGCCGTTGGTGTTGCTTCAGCGCCGCAGGCCCAGGGCCTTGATGGTCGCCTGATAGCGTTCGACGCTGGTGCTCTTCAGGTAGGCGAGCAGCCGGCGCCGACGACCGACCAGCTTCAGCAGGCCGCGCCGGCTGTGGTGGTCCTTCTTGTGCGTGCGGAAGTGCTCGGTCAGGTAGTTGATGCGCTCGGTCAGCAGGGCGACCTGGACTTCAGGCGAGCCCGTGTCGGACTCGTGCTGCTTGAAGGTCGTGATGATCTCTGCCTTGCGCTCTTCGGTCATCGCCATGATTCAGTCTCCGGACTTGCCAGACCCTGCAGCGACCTCGAACGGGCGTTCCACGCAGCCCTGAGGGCGATGCGGGAGAGCGAGGTGCCACGTGGGCGGTGAGAACGGGGAGAGGCGGAATGCCCATCCCCGGCGCCGCTCCTTGACCCGCCCGGTCCGAAACGTCAAGCGGCCCGCCCAGGCGGTCCTGCCCTCAGATGGCCATCCCGTAGAGCCCGTAGAGCAGCATCTTCGGGCTGATCGTGCGCAGCTCCATCATCTGGCGGCGGATCTGCTTGGGGCGCATGTAGAAGCGCCGCAGGGCCCAGGACTGCATCCGGATCAGCTCGGCCGGATCGTAGCCGGGGGGGTGGTAGACGAGGCGGTCGGGGTCCGGGTTGAAGGTCGTGTAGTTCTCCCAATCGTCACGGAAGAGGTCCTTCTGCCAGCGGTCGTCGAAGAGCTTGCTGCCCGGGAAGGGCACGGTGATGGCGAACTTGGCGAAGTCGACGTCGAGGTCCACCGCGAACTCGACCGTCTCGCGGGTCATCTCGGGCGTCTCGCCGGGCATGCCGATCATGAAGAGCCCGACCGTCTGGATCCCGGCCGCCTTGGCGTGCTTGACCCCCTCGCGGACCTTGGCGGTGGTCAGGTTCTTGTTGACGTTGCCCAGCAGCATGTCGACGCCGCTCTCGATGCCCAGCAGCACCCGGCGGCAGCCGCCGTCGTACATCATCTGGCAGGTCTCGGCGTCCAGCCGGTCGGCCCGGGTCTCGCTCAGCCACTGGCAGCGCTTGTCCAGGCCGCGGCGGACCAGCTCCTTGCAGAAGGGGTCCAGGTCCTTCTTCACCAGCGGGAAGATCGGGTCGATGAAGCCGATCTGCTTGACGCCGTACCGATCCACCAGGAATTCGTACTCGTCGACGACCTTGATCGGGTCTCGCCTGCGGAAGACCTTGCCCCCGGTGTTGATCAGCGAGCAGTAGTCGCAGCGGTAGGGGCAGCCCCGGCTGCCGGCCATGGTCAGCACCGGCTTGGCGAAGTCGGCGAAGGGCAGCAGGCCGTAGCGGTGGAAGGGGAAGAGGTGCCAGGCCGGGTACGGCAGGTCGTCCAGGTCGCGGTTGAGGACCCGATCCCGGTTGCGCACGACCTGCCCGTCCGCCGAGCGCCAGGTCAGGCCGTCGACGTGGGCGAGGTCCTGGGGGTCGGCCGCGAGGGCGTCGACCAGCTCGACGATGGTGATCTCGCCGTCCTGGTGGGCGACCATGTCGGCGTCGCCGTCCCGCACGATGTCGCGGGCGAAGACATCGGCGTGCACCCCGCCCCAGATGATGCGAACGCCCGGGAGGCGCTGGCGGATCTGGTCAGAGATCTGGGCGCAGATATGAGCCGAGGGCGTCAGCACCGTGAAGCCGACCAGGTCGGGGCGGTGCCGCACGGCTCGCTCGACGACCTCGTCGGCAGAGAGCTTCTCGGCGAACATGTCGATGGCCCGGACGTGAACGCCGTGGGCCTCCAACGCGCCGGCGATGTAGGCGAGGCCGATGCAGGGCATGGGCTCCAGCAGGCCCGCGAAGCGCCCCAGCTTGTCCAGATTCATCGAGGGGTTGATCAGCAGGACTCGCACAGGCGCTCCGCGCAGCAGGGTTCGAGGAGCCTAGCCCGAAAGGCACGCCCAGGAAGCGGGCCCGAGCACTACTTGAAGTAGTACCGGACATGGGCCGAGAAGTTGACCCAGTCGAAGCCGACATCGGGGACGATCAGGACGCGGGGGCGGTACTCCACGACGAGGTCCAGCGGGAACACCAGCACGCCCAGCTCCAGGCCGGCGACGCCCGCGGCCGCCAGCGCGAAGTAGTCGTCGTTGGCCCACAGGCCCAGGCCGGGTCCGATGCTCCAGCCGAACTCCACGTCGTCGACGACCGCGAAGGAGGGCCCCTCGAAGAGCAGGTCGCCGCTCAATCCCAGCCCGGAGCTCCACCCCCCACGGTCGGAGACCTGGCCGTAGCCAGCGCCGATGACGGCCTGGACGGCCATGCCCTCGTCCAGCCAGTACTTGCCGGAGATCCCCCCGGTGCTGGTCCCCGCGCCCAGGCCAAGGCCCAGGCTCCCGGCGGTGCGCACCGAGGATCGGGCCCCGTCTCGTTCGTAGTCAGGAGCGACGGCGAAGGTCGGAGCGGTGAGGGAGAGCAGCAAGGCGAGCACGGGGCCTCCAGCGCGGGGAATCCCCATGCTATGGCGAATGCAGCCTGGATGGAGCTACCGTGGACCTGGAATTCCTCTTCGACATCGTCTGCCCCTACGCCTGGATGGCCGCCACGCAGATCGACGGGCTCGCCGCGCGAACCGGAGCTCGGCTGGTCTGGAGGCCGGTGCTGCTCGGCGGAATGCTGAAGGCCCTGGGAGAGGAGGGGGGCCTGCCTCGCTCGTCCACCTGGTCGCCGGCTCGCGAGGAGATGGGTCGGCTGGACGTCGAGCGCATGGCCCGCCTGCGGGGCCTGCCCTACCAACGAAACCCCGCCCACCCGGTGCGGACCCTGGAGGCCATGCGCCTGCTCCAGGCCACCGACGAGCCCCTCCGCGGCCGGCTCGCCCTGCGGCTGTTCGAGGCCATACATGTCCAGGGGCTGGACCTCTCCGACCGAGACATCCTGGCCTCGCTCGCCGCCGAGCAGGGCCAGACGCTCGACCCGATCGACCGGCCGGCCACCAAGGCGGCCTTGCGGGCGTCCACCGAGGCGGCGCTCGAAGAGGGCGTCTTCGGCGTGCCGACCTTCCGCGCCCAGGGGCGCTTCTGGTGGGGCGCGGACCGCATGCACCTGGTCGAGGCTGCCCTGCGCGGCCACCGCACGCGGGCCCGGGCGCCAGTCGACCTGCAGGGCCACGGCGCCGTGCCGGTCTCGCCCGCAATGGCACCTCCGCCTGCCCGCGTCGAGGTCTTTCACGACATCGCCAGCCCCTACAGCTACCTGGGCTTCACCCAGATCGAAGGCCTCGCCCGCGCCCACGGCGCCGAGCTCGTCTGGCGACCGATGCTGCTCGGCGCCCTCTTCCGACAGATCGGCACGCCCAATGTCCCGATCGCCGCGATGAACGCCTCGCGGGCCCGCTACCTCGCCCAGGACCTCGCCGACCACGCCGCCTGGTGGGACGTCCCCTTCGCCTTCCCCTCCTGCTTTCCCGTTCGCACGGTGCTGGCGATGCGGGTCTGCCTCGCCGAGCCCCGGGCAGCCGCGCCGCTGTACGAGGCCCTCTGGGTCCACGACCGGGACGTCTCCCGGCCCGAGGTCGTCGCCGCGGTCCTCGCCGAGCACGGCCTCTCCCCGACCCTGCTCCAGGCAGCAGAGACCGAGGCCATCAAGGCCCAGCTCCAGGCCAACACCGAGCGCGCCGTCCAGCTCGGCGCCTGTGGGGCGCCCAGCTTCTTCGTCGAGAGCCGGGATCGCCCCGGCATCCTGATCTGGGGCCAGGACCGCCTGGACCTGCTGGGCGCCTGCCTGGATGGTTGGCGCCCGCAGGCCTGAGGGGCCCCGACCTGGGGCCAGCTCAGTCCAGGGCGTTGAAGATCAGGTAGACCCGCCCGGCGTCCACCGCCGACCCCACATCGGCCTCGCGGGCGCCGATGATGAGGGTGTCCGAGCCGAGGGCGCGGAGATCTCCACCGTAGGACACGAAGGAGCCGAAGTGGTCCTCGGCGGCGTTGCCGAGCTGGGACCAGTCCGCGTCGGTCCAGGAGAGCGTCCCCGCGACCGGCCCGAGGAAGAGGTAGGCCGCGCCTTCGGCGCTGGGGCCGTCGTTGTTGGCCCCGGTGATCAGGTCGAAGACGCCGTCGCCGTTGTGGTCGCCGAGGGCTTCGACCGAGGAGCCGATCTGCCCGTTCTCTTCCCGGCCGTAGATGCTGGCCGAGGCCGCCGCGTCGATGTCCACGCCGACCAGGGTGGTCAGGTCGGCCCGGCCATCGACCAGGTAGACGACGCCAGCGTTGCTGGCCACGGTGTCCTCGAAGGGCGAGGAGCTGAAGAAGTCGTCGTAGCCGTCTCCGTCCTGATCGCCGGCGAAGCTGACCGCGCCGCCGAACTTGTCCTCGGCAGATGCGCCGGCGATGCGGACATCGGCGGTGGAGAGGTTGACCGTGCCGCTGATGGGCCCGGCCAGGATGTAGGTGGCGCCGATGTCGGTTCCGCCGGTGTCCTGACGGGGGACACCGACGATCAGGTCGCCGATGCCGTCGCCGTCCACGTCCCCGCCCGTACCCACGAAGAGGCCGACCTGGTCGTTGGCGGCCTCGCCCGTGACCCGGGCCGCCCAGGTGCCGTCGGCGATGTCGATGGCGTCCGTCGAGGCGGCCAGCGGTCCGGCGTAGATGTAGACCGCGCCCGCGCTGGCGCCGCCGACCGCGTCGCCGGTCACCGAGAGCAGCAGGTCGACGTTGCCATCGCCCGTGAGCTCGGAGTAGCTGGTCCGCGAGGCCAGGAAGTCGCTGGACTTGCGGCCGATGAAGGTCAGATCGGCATCGGTGACCGGGGCGACCGGATCGGTGATGGCGGCCAGGGTCGCGCCGAAGAAGACATAGGCCGCGCCCGAGGCGCTGCCGGAGGAGTCCTCGTTCGGGGCGCCGATGGTCACGTCCGGCACGCCGTCGCCGTCGAGATCCTCGCCGCCGATGACCGTCCGACCGGCTTTGTCGCCCGCGTTGGCGCCGTAGACCACGAGGTCGGCGTTGGCGAGGCTGACCTCGCCGCTGGAGGCGACCGGGCCGTAGAAGAGGTAGGCCGCGCCCGCGTCGGCGCCGCCCAGGTCGTTGTTGCGCGCGCCGACCACGAAGTCATCGTCGCCATCACCGTCGATGTCACCGATGCGGGCGGCCGAGACGCCCGCGTCGTCGCCGGCGGACTCGCCGATGAAGATGGTGTCGTCCAGCGAGCCGGGATCGTAGCAGCCGACCTCGTCCCCGGAGCAGTCCGCGTCGATCCCGTCGTCGCAGTAGTCGATGGCCTCGGGGTAGACGTCGGCGTCGGTGTCGTCGCAGTCCAGGGCGTTGTCGACGAAGCCGACGGGCGGATCGCAGGCCTCGACCGAGGCGGAGGCATCGCCGAAGGTGTCGGTGTCGGTGTCGGCGTACCACAGGACCGGGGTGCTGCCGTCGTCGCAGAGGACCTCGCAGCCATCGGGGAAGGTCTCGTCGACCGAGCCGTCGAAGTCGTTGTCCAGCTCGTCGCAGAGCTCGACGCAGCCGCAGTAGTCGTCGACCACCCCGTTGCCGTCGTTGTCGATCCCGTCGCAGACCTCGGGGCTGCCCGAGCAGTCCGCCTCGAACCAGATGGGGGCCGCGCCGCCCGCCTCGTTGACCGCCTTCAGGGCGGTGGTCATCTTGTTCTGCTGCCAGAAGTAGCCGGTCTCGAAGAGGATGTCGGCCTGGTCGATCAGCTCCTGCACCGTCTCGACCGTGCCGTCGCCGTTCCAGTCGTAGCCCTCGAAGGCGCCGTTGTTGAAGGCCGCCAGGTTCAGCTTGGCGGTGATGAGCTGATGGCGCAGCTTGTTCTTGGCGTCGCCGCCGGCCGCGGCGCCGATCACCGCGGTCACCTCGGAGGTGGTGCTGTAGGTCTCGGTCGTGCCCAGCGTGATCGGCAGCGGGTCGAAGCCGACGTCGCCGTCCAGGACGCAGGTCGTCGTGGCCCAGAAGGACTTCGACCGGGCCATGAACTCCTCGCAGGGCTCACAGCCCTCGTCCACCAGCCCGTCGCCGTCGTTGTCGGCGGAGTCCCCGCAGACCTCGAAGCAGGCGCAGTCCTCGTCGATGGTGCCGTCGCCGTCGTTGTCGATGGTGTCGCAGACCTCGGGCTCGCTGACGCAGGTCTCGTCGAACCACAGGCCGAGGTCCACGCCGATGGCGTTCATCTCCCGGAACTGGGTGGTGAAGGCGTTGAGCAGGTAGTCGGGGCCGGCGTCGTACTGGCTGTCGGCGCGGTTGACCAGCCAGCGCACCGTCTCGAGGCTGCCGTCGCTGTTCCAGTCGACCACCTCGATGTCCCAGAGGTTGAAGTACTCGGCGTTGAGCTTCATCGTCGCCAGCTGGCGCCGCAGCTTCAGCTTGGCGTTACCGCCGGGATCGACGGCCAGCATGGTCGTCAGCTCTTCCGCGGTCGTGTAGGACAGGCTCGATCCGATGGTCACCGGCAGGGCCGTGATCGCGGCGGCGTCGCCGCCGATCACGCAGTCGGCCGTCATCCACCAGTCCGCCTTGCGGGAGACGAACTGCCCGCAGACCCCGTCGCAGCCCTCGTCGATCTCGCTGTCGCCGTCGTTGTCCACGCCGTCGCAGAGCTCGGCGTCGATGCGGCCTTCGAAGGACCAGGGGTCGAGGCCTTCCGCCTCTCCGGGCCAGGAGTGCTCGGACTGCTCGGCCGGCTGCTCGGTGCAGGCGCTGAGGAGCCCGAGGAGGACGAGGAGAGAGACGGGTCGGAAGGGGGTCATGCGTGCCTCGGCGAGGGTCGAGCGATGGAAGGGTCAGTAGACGCGGACGTCGCGGCTACGAAAGCAGATGTCGAGCGCACGGTCGGAGACCGCACCGCCGTCGTCAGGTCCGATGTCGAAGGACGCGCACCAGCGGTCCCCATCGGCGTACAGGCCGTGTTCTTCTTGGAGCCAGAGCTCCTGACGGAGCTGCCCGGCCAGGCTCCCGTCGGGCCAGAGAGCCCAGGCACCGTCGGCCACGGACGCGGTCGCGGAGGCGCGCGCCATGGGGTCGCGGCCAGGCCCGGGCCGATCGCCGGCCTCGTCATCGACACAGGCCTCGTCCGGCGAGATCGCCGTCGGGGCTCCTGAGGGGGCGAAGAGACGCAGCGTGAGCGGCGTGATCCGGGTCGGGAGCACGCCGCAGGTCTCATATTCCGGGCCGAACTGGGCTTGCAGCTCGACCTCGGCCGCGCGCGCGGCGACGAGGCGGAAGACCCGCGGCCCCTTGCCTTCGACCGGACGGCTGCCCGGCTGACGAAAGCGGACACACTGCCCCTGGCGACCGGGGTGGGTACACAGCAGGGCGTCGTCGGGCACTCGCACCCACTCGTCGCTGGCGTTGACCCGGGGCGGCGCCGCGAGGGCGGTCCCCAGGACGAGCGAGAGGAGGGAGAGGGACATCGAGACCTCGACAGAGGGGCGGAGGGTAGCCGAAAGACAGGGTGGACGCCCCTGGCGAATTGGATCAAGACCCATGGTGACCCAAGCCCGGCGAGGCCGCCACCCGTCCGATCGCCTCGGCCACCGAAGCATCCCGGGCCAGCTCGCGTGCGAGCGCCGGATCCAGGCGTCGCAGCAGTGATCTCTTGAGATCTTCGAGGGTCTCGTCGTCCACCCCCGCCTCCGGCTGTCGCCAGGCGAGGCGCACCAGCAGGCCGCCGGGGATGGCCCGGCCGATCATCGCCGAGGCGTCGGGAATGAACGCGACCTCCTGCCGCAGCCGGTCGACGAAGTCCACCAGTCGCTGGCTGTGGCCTCGGCGGATCTTGGAGCGCTGGACGCCGCGGGCCTCTTCCCGCCAGCCGGAGATGCAGGTGTTGATGGCCTGAACGGTCGCCTCGCGCCGCTCCTCGCCCAGCGAGGTGAGGCTCTCGGTCAGCGCCTGCACGGCGCCCTCCCGGCCAGCCAGCGCCGGGGAACGCGCGACCTGCGCCTTCACGTCCAGCCCGCTGGAGTGCCCCCGAAACCGAAACATCAGGGGCAGTCCAGGCGAAAGACGAAGACGCTGCCGCTCTCGGTGCCGACCAGCACCCGGGTCCCGGCCGCGGCCAGGGCGGAGGGCACCTCGCCGACGGTCGCCAGCTCGACGCGACCCAGGCGGCGCCCGCTGTCCGGGTCGTAGAGGTTGAGGCTGCCGTCGTCGCAGATGAAGACCAGGCCGCAGTCGACCCAGCCGACCTGGACCACCGGGCTGTCTATGCCGCGGAGATCCCGCAACACGGCGCCGTTGTGCGCGTCCCAGATGCGCAGCGCGACCTCGCCGAGGTCCAGGCCCTCGTCCAGCCCGCAGCCGGCGCCGGCGCCTGTCGCGACCCGGGCGCCCCGCGGGTCCGCTGCCAGGCCGTTGATGCTGCCTTCGACCTCGTCAAAGGCGGCCAGCCGGCCCCCCGTGTCCGCCCGATGCACGGTCAGGATGCCCGTCCAGCCGCCCGCAAGCAGCCGCTGGCCGTCCGGGGTCCAGCAGATCGCCAGCGCCGCCTCCTGGAGGTCCACCCGCCAGAGGACCTCGCCGCTGGCCAGCTCGTAGACGGTGAGCGTGCCGTCCGCGCGGGCCGCCGCGAGCAGGCGCCCGCAGGGGCTGAAGGCCAGCGCGTGAAGCTCGTCCTCGGCGCTGGGCTCGAGGTCCACCACCACCCGCCCCGAGGAGAGGTCCCAGACAGTGATCGAGGAGCCCCCGGCTGCCCCCAGCCGTCCTCCGGGCCCGATGGCGGCGGCGAGGCAGTGGCGCCACCAGGCGCGGCCGTCTTCGGGACCCAGGCGACGCTCCGCCGGACCCGAGCGCGCCGGAGCCGCGTCGGCGTCGAGCACGCGGACCCAGGGCTCCCAGGGGCCCCAGAGCGCGACCGTGCCATCGCTGGAGATGGCCAGCCCCTCGATCCCCTGGACGAGGTGGTCGGCGCTCGGCGGGAGCGCCGGACGCCGAGCGGCCTCTAAGACGAGGCAGCCTTGCGAGAGGCGGCCCTTCAGCTCGTCGTCCTCGAGCTCGGCCCAGCGCGCGACTTCCGCCGCGGCGCGCGCCGCCGGTGGCGGATCGAGCGGCGCCCGCAAGCCGACCAGCATGGGGGTCACGGCCTCCTGCACGATCCAGTCGAGCGAATCCAGGCGCTGCAGCTCGAGGGCGATCGCCCGGGGCATCTCGGTCTTGAGGCGCCGCCCCAAGGCCAGGAGCTGGTCCGGCGTCAAGCGGCCGGCCGCGACCGGGTACCGAAGGCGGGCCACGACCCCGGTCGGGATTGCGTCGGCGATCATCCCCGCCGAGTCGGGCAACAAGCGCACGCGCTCTTCCAGCCGCGCCGGCAGCTCGCTGAGCTCCAGGGCGATCCGGCCCATCTCGGCGCGGTCTACCGCCGATCGATAGGCGTCGGCCAGCCGGCTCCAGGTCCGGACGATCGCGTCGATGTCTCGCTCGGCCTCGGCCAGCATCTCCTCGCCGACCTCTTCCAGGGCCCGCGCGAGCACGGCCTCTGCCTCACGCTCGGCCTCCAGCGCCCCCAGGCGGGGAGAGAGGGCCTCGCGCAGCTCGCGCAGCCCGGGGTGCCGCTCCACCTGCTGAGCGAGGTCGATCCGGGTCAGGAAGCGCCCCCGAAACCCGTAGGGGCGGCGCAAGCGGGCGACGGGCGCGCTCACGGCCCGTCCACGGGAGGCTCGTCGCCGGTCACCTGCATCGCCCAGGCCTCCAGCTCGCGCACCCGGTCCCGGAGCTCGGCGGCCTTCTCGAACGCCAAGCGCCTGGCCGCCTCCTGCATCTCCTTGCGCAGGCGCTTGAGGGTGCCCGGCAGCCCTTGCAGGGTGATCCGGTCGCCTTCGCCTCGGGCCTTGTCCTTCGGGACGATCACCCGCTCCCCGTCCAGCAGCGCCGCGAGCGGGCTCTCCACCGCCTTGCGCACGGACTCGGGGGTGATGCCGTGGGCGGTGTTCCACGCCCGCTGCTTGTCGCGGCGGCGCTCGGTCTCCTCGATGGCCGCCCTCATCGAGGGGGTCGACTTGTCGGCGTACAGGAGCACGCGCCCGTCTACGTTGCGGGCCGCCCGGCCGATGGTCTGGATCAGCGAGGTGCGGTTGCGCAGGAAGCCCTCCTTGTCGGCGTCCAGGATGGCCACCAGGGCGACCTCGGGGAGGTCCAGCCCCTCGCGCAGCAGGTTGATGCCGACCAGCACGTCGAAGACCCCGTTGCGCAGGTCGCGGAGGATCTCCATCCGCTCCAGGGTGTCGATGTCGCTGTGCAGGTACCGGCAACGCACGCCGAGCTCCTGGAAGTAGTCGGCCAGCTCCTGGGCCATGCGCTTGGTCAGGACCGTCACAAGGACCCGCTGCCCGGCCCGCGCGGCGGCCTTCACCTCGCCCAGGAGATCGTCTACCTGCCCCTGGGCCGGGCGCACCTCCACCAGCGGGTCCAGCAGGCCGGTGGGGCGGATTACCTGCTCGACGAAGGCGCCGCCGGCCTTCTCCAGCTCGTAGGTGCTGGGGGTGGCGCTGACGTAGACGACCTGGTCGACCAGGGCCTCGAACTCCTCGAACTTCAGCGGGCGATTGTCCAGGGCGCTGGGCAACCGAAAGCCGAAGCGGACCAGGGTCTCCTTGCGGGACCGGTCCCCGTGGAACATCCCGCCCACCTGGGGCACCGTCACGTGGCTCTCGTCGATCAGCAGCAGCCAGTCCTTGGGGAAGTACTCCAACAAGGTCGGCGGAGGCTCGCCGATCGCCCGGCCCGAGAGATGCCGACTGTAGTTCTCGATGCCGTTGCAGCGCCCGGTCTCTTCGATCATCTCCAGGTCGAAGAGGGTGCGCTCCTCCAGGCGCTGGGCCTCGATCAGGCGGTCGTCTTCACGGAGCTGGGGCAGGCGCTCGCCGAGCTCGGCCCGGATGCTGCCGATGGCGCGCGTGAGCACCTCGGCCGGCGTGACGTAGTGGCTGGCCGGGTAGACGGCGAGCTTCTCCAGCTCCTCCAGCCGGACGCCCCGGAGGGGGTCGATGACGCTGATGCGCTCGACCTCGTCGCCGAAGAGCTCGATCCGATAGGCCCGGTCCTCTTCATGGGCGGGGAAGACCTCGATCACATCCCCGCGCGCGCGGAACGTTCCACGGTGGAAGTCCTGGTCGTTGCGCTCGTAGAGGATGTCGACCAGCCGGGAGATGATCTTCTGTCGGGACACCACCTCGCCCTTGTGGAGGCGCAGCAGCATGTCGTCGTAGGCCTCGCGGCTGCCCAGGCCGTAGATGCAGGAGACCGAGCTGACGATGATGACGTCGTTGCGCTCGAGCAGGGCGCGCGTGGCCCGGTGGCGAAGGCGGTCGATCTGCTCGTTGATCAGCGAGTCCTTCTGGATGTAGGTGTCGCTGGAGGGGACGTAGGCTTCCGGCTGGTAGTAGTCGTAGTAGCT
>DDSR01000336.1:50798-61544 GCA_002343455.1 Deltaproteobacteria bacterium UBA2385
TAGAGCTGCGCCGCCAGGGTCTTGTTGTGGGAGAGGATCAGCGCCGGCTTGCCCGCGTGGGCGATCAGGTGCGCCATCGTGAAGGTCTTGCCCGTGCCCGTGGCGCCGAGCAGGACCTGGTGGCGCACCCCCTGATCGAGTCCGGCGCTCAGCTCCGCGATGGCCTGGGGCTGATCACCGGCGGGGCTGTAGGGAGAGACGAGGCGGAAGATGGACATGATTGGGACCGGCGAACTGGGTTGACAGGTCAACGCTTGAGCTTGTGTGGAACATTCAACGTTCCGCGTGGAACATCTCAGCCCACCCGCTGCCGTAGCTCGATGAGCGCGCGATCCACCTCGCGACGGCCGGTGTTCGTGAGCTGACCGCGGAGCTGGTTGAGCCAGCCGTGGGGATCGCTGTTCGGGACCACCTCCAGGACCATCAGGCCCGCGCGCAGCAGATCCTCCAGGAGTGGGAGGCCGCGACTCAACAGGAACTCGGGGCCGTGCGAGGGCGAGGCGACGACCGCCTCGACCAGCAGGTCGAGCTGGACCTTGGCGCGCTCCCACTGCCAGGTCTCGGCCAGCGCGTGCATGTAGTCGAAGCGCATGAAGTGCTCGGTCAGCTGCCGACCCTCGTCGGGGTGCGCGGGGGGCTCGGGGGCCGCCAGCGCCTTGGCAAAGTCGAACTCTCCCGCCTTGGGGTTGTTGTTGCGGGTCCGCATCATGGCCAGGACGAACCAGGCCTCCCGCTCGTTGGTCAGGCGCGCGACCTCGTCGAGGTAGGGCTCGGCCGAGGTGAAGTCTCCGAGGTTGAAGTAGATCAGCCCGACATGGCGACGGGCTTCGAGGGCGAGCGGCCCGCTGGCGGTCTGGAGGACCCGGAGGGCGTGCTCCAGCGCGACGTCGAGGCGACCCGAGGTCGCGGCATCGAAGACGGGTTGTAGCTCGGGGTAGGGGGCTCTCATCGGGACCTCGCAGTCCGTGTTCCACGGGGAACACAGCGGTTGTGGTTTTGTTTATTCCAGCTTGTAAGCATGTTCCACGCTGCCGTTCCCCGGACGGGGAGAGCGGCGAAGGACCTCTACACAGGCGAGGCCGAACAGGACGGCCCCGAAGAACTTGCACTCTTGTAGCCACCACTGCAGGGCCGGAGGCGCCGACTGTTGGAGATCGCGCAGGCCGCTGAGCGGCCAGGCCAGGGCGACATAGGCCGGCAGCAGGAGCAGGACCCAGGCCCGGGGCAGGCGCCCCTGCCACCAGGAGGTGAAGGCGGCCACGATCGGCAGCAGGAGAAAGACGAGGTGGTGTTCGTAGGCGTAGACCGGCGCCAGCACCATCAGCACGCTGAGGACACCGTGGAGGCTGGCCAGGCCGAGGGCGTCCCACCGGCCACGACCCGCCAGGGCCACCACCCCGAACAGCAGCACCACCAGCCCCTGGGAGCCGAAGCGCGCCCGGGGGTCGAGGGTGTGGTCGTCCGGACCGGGCCAGAGCTGGTTGAGCAGATCGGGGATGGAGTGGTTGGAGGGCATGGTGATCGGCACCCCCAGTCCGTTGTACTCGCCGCTGGAGAAGCCGGGCAGGACCTCGAGGTAGAAGCGGAGCTGCGTGTCCAGGGGCACCAGGGGCAGCGCCAGGACCGAGAGCAGGATGGCGGCGAGGATGGCGGCGCCGACCGCACGCCAGCGCCCCGAGGCCGCCAGCCCCAGCAGGTGCACGGCGGGCGACATCTTCACCATGGCCGCCGCTCCTACCAGCGCCCCCTGCCCACGCCACAGCCCCAGCACCAGCAGCAGCAGGACCGGCAGGTTGGCCTGCCCCATCTTCAGGTTGTCCGGGATGGGGGAGAACAGGCAGAACAGCAGCGCCAGCATCAGCGGGGGGCTGGAGAGCCAGCGCCAGAGCACCAGGGCGACCGCCGCGACGCTGAGCTGCTGGATCACGAACCAGGCCTTCAACGAGGCGGCCAGCGAGAGCGCCGGCAGCCCCGGCGGGTCGATCCAGAGCATCGGGAGCAGGGCGGGCGGCGGATAGAAGTACGGGTGGACCGCTTTGCTGGTCCCCGCCTTGCGGGCGCGTCGGGAGACGGCCGCCCGGTCGTAGGGGTCCCCCCGCCCCGGTCCGCCCGCGTTGACGGCCTCGATCAGCCCGTAGTGGTAGGTCGCGTAGTCCCGCCCCCAGCGGCTGGCGTTCATCACCTTCCACGCGGGCCGGGCCCCCAGCACGGCGTAGCCGAGCAGGACCAGGACCAGCAGCAGTGGACCCAGGCGCTTCATCGCCGGGGTCGTATCGCGAGCCTGCGGTCGCCGGGCTAGGCGCTGCCCATGCCCCTGTTCGCCCGAGCGCCGAAGCCCCCGCCCCCCGACCAGCTGTTCTCGACCATCGAAGCCTGGCAGGGCGATCGGCCCTGGGGCCGGGTGCTGGACGCCGGCACCGGTCGCCACAGCCTGGAGTGGATCCTGAGCCTGGGCGCATCGAGCTGGCACGGCGTCACGGCCGGCGCCCCCGGAGAAGGGGAGCTCCGGAGGGCCGTCGGCGACCGCATGCGCCCGGTCGACCGCCTGATCTCGGGAAACTGGCTGGACCCCGAATTCCTGCGGGGCGAGCGCTACGACACCGTCCTGGCCGACTACCTGCTGGGGGCCATCGACGGCTTCGCGCCCTACTTCCAGGACCGCCTGTTCGCCCGGCTGCGGCCCCATGTCGGGAGGGTGCTGTACGTCGTCGGGCTGGATCCCTACCTCGACCCCAGCCTTCCCGACCCCAGCAAGCCTGCGGACGCCGGCCCGTCCGATCCCGAGGCGGCCGCCATCGTCCTGGAGATCGCCCGCCTGCGCGACGCCTGCATCCTGCTGGCCGGGCACCGCTGCTACCGCGAGTACCCCCTGGAGTGGGCCGAGCGCAGCCTGGCGAGCTCGGGCTACGTCGTCCAGCGAAGCCAGCGCCTGCCCATCGTCTACGGGCGCCGCTTCGTCGACGGGCAGCTCGATGTCTGCGAGCGCAAGCTGCCGCTGTTCCACGACCGGAAGCTCGCCACCGCGATGGCGGGCAGCATCACCGAGCTGCGAGGGCGGGCCCTGGCCCTCCACGACCGCCTGGGCGGACTTCGTACCGGCGCGGACTGGATCGTCGAAGCCCGTCCGGCCTGAGCGGGAGCGGCCCCGCCTGGAGGAGAGCAGCATCGAGGAGATCCGCGTCGAGGAGATCCGCAAGGAGGAGATCAGCATGGAGGAAAGACGATCTCCATCACCCGACCCTCGGTCATGTCGACCAGCAGGATCCCGTCGGGCTGGAAGACCCGCTGGTACTCGAGCAGCTGGCGCCGGGTGGCCGGGTGGCCGGGGTCCGGGGCCAGCGTGCCGGTCTTGATCTCGGCCACCAGCAGCGCGCCGCGCGGGAGGTGGGGGTGGCGCCGGACCCGCTCCACCAGCAGATCGGCCCGCACCTCGAATTCGACGCTGTGCCCGTCCACCAGCACGCTCCCCCAGGCCCGGGCCTGGCGCTCGACCACCCGGTAGCCCTCGCGCTCGAGCAGCTGTTCGGCCATCGACTCAGCCCGCAGGGCGCCGAGGGAGCGACGTCGCCGCCGCAGGCGCTGCCACAGCGGGCGCAGGCCGAGCAGCAGGAGCACCAGCAGCAGGAGCAAGAGCACGGCGACCAGCAGCGGGCTATCCATTCATTCAGCCTTGCACGTTTTCAGAATCCAGCAAGGACGTTTTTTGTCCGCCCTGACCGTGGCCCATCGCGATACCCTGCCTCGATGAACGTCCTGGGCGTGCTGGTACCGATCGAGCCCTCCGCTCCTCTCGAGGAGCCAGGGACCTGGCCCCTGGGGCAGGCGGGCCTGCTCCTGGCCGCCGAGGGCGTCGAGCTGCTGATGGGCGACCGGGTCGACCGAGGGTGGATGCAGGGGCTGGTCCCGACCTCGACCGGCTGGCGATCCGCGCGGGCGCGCCCCATCGCCTTCTACGACCGCTACCCCAGCCAGGGGCGGGCCGAGCCCTTCCGCCTCGTCCTCGACAACCTGGACGGTCGGCCGCTGGGCAACCCCTGGCCCTTCACCCGGCTGTGCCGAGACAAGCTCCACTGCCAGCGGACCCTCGAGGAGCTGGGCCTGGTCATGCCAGCGGTCGAGGACCGGCCCGAGCGCTTCGCCCGTCGCTTGCGCGAGTGGGGGCACGGCTTCCTCAAGCCCCGCTATGGATCCCTGGGGGCCGGCGTGCGCCTCGTCGGCCCGGGTGACCCGCTGCCCACGCAGCTGCCGGGGGCCCAGGGCAGCCTCGAACCCGCCATCCTCCAGCAGGCCGTCCCGCCGCCCGCCGGGCTCGCCGGTCGCTGTGTTCGCGTCCTCGCCCAGCGCGCCCCGGACGGCAGCTGGGTCCAGGCCCCCGGGGCTCTGCGCCAGAGCCAGCTCGACCCGGTCGTCAACGCCGAGCGAGGGGCACGGGTGCTGGCGGTCCAGGACGCCCTCGCGCCCCCGGCCCTGGCGCGACTGCAGCAGCGGGTCGACGACACGCTCGCGGCGATCGACCGCCTGCCCGTCGACCACCGCGCCCTCGAGGTCGGCATCGACCTCGTCCTCGACGATCACGACGCCCCCCACCTGATCGAGCTGAACGGGCGCCCACGGGGTCGGCTGGAGCGCCTCGCCCAGGACTCGCCGGATCGATTCCAGGACGCCCGCATGCAGACCCTCCTCCGCCCGCTCCGCACCCTCCTCGCCTGGGGCCTTGCTGCTTCATGACGCTCGCGCTCCTCCTCCTCGTCTCCTGCGCCGGCCGACCCGCTCCGCTGGCCCCGGCCGCCACCCAGTCGCCCCAGGGCCTCGACAGTGAGCTCGCCACCCGCGGGTCGGCGGCCGAGCGCACGGTCCGGACCCCGGCCTCCCTGGTGGTGCTCTACAGCGCCGAAGAGGGCGGCAGCCTCGTGCCCTGCGGCTGCGACAAGAAGCCCATGGGCGGGCTCGCGCGCGCCGGCGCCTACGTCCAGGCGCTGCGCGCCGCCAACCCCGAGCTGCCCGTCCTGGCCCTCAACGCCGGGGGCTGGCTGGACCCCGGCCGAGCCCTCGACGGCGGCACCCGGCCCGAAGCCGCGGTCCGGAACCGCTGGATGGGCCAGGGCCTCGTCGGCCTCGGCTTCGCCGGGCTCAACCTCGCCGCCTCGGACATGGCCGGCCTGCCCCCCGACCAGGTCGAGCAGCTCCCCCTGCTCAGCAGCTCGGTGGCCCACCCGGGGGTCGAGGGCTCACGCATCCTCGACGCGGGCGAGCTGCGCGTCGGGGTCGTCGGCATCGCCGCCCCGGGTCCGGCCTGGATGGCGCCCCCAGGCTGGACCGTGCCCGACGCCGGCCAGGCCGCCGCCTCGATCGCCGCCCTCCGGCCCCAGGTCGATCTCCTCATCCTGCTGGCCCACGACTCCTCCGACGCCGCCCGCCAGCTGGCCCTCGACGGCGGCATCGACCTCGTGATCGAGGCCGACGACTACCGCGAGCAGTGGCCCCCCTTCCGGGTGGGCGAGGCGCTGTGGGTGCGGGCCCACGGCCAGGGCACCCGCCTGGGCGAGCTGCGCCTGGTCCTCGACCAGGGCCGCATCACCAAGGCGCTGGACCGGACCATCGTGCTCGACGAGGGCATAGACGAAGAGCCCGCAATGCGAGCCCTTGTCCGCCAGGCCGAGGCCGAGGCGGTCGACGTCGAGCGAGCCACCTACGGCCGCCCGCTACGCTGAAGGATCAGGCCTTGCCGTCGTCGCCGATGGCTTCGACCGGGCAGTTCTCCATCGCCTCATAGCACTGGGCCAGCTCTTCATCGTTCTCGGGCTGCTTGTAGCAGATGTCGTGATCTTCTTCGTCGCTCATGCGGAAGTTGTTCGGGGCCGCATCGGAGCAGACGGAGCAGAGGATGCACTCCTTGTCCACATAGAAGGCAACGCGCTTGCCCGAAATGGTGGCTTCGCCGCCGATGTTGTCGTTCCAGAGGTTGTTCGGGTCGGCCATGACGGCCCTCCATGGTTGGCCGGGCCTCTACCCGAGATCCCCTCCGCTCGCAAGGCCGCCCGGGCCGCTCGCTTCCCCATCGCGGACGGGTGGTTATCCCCTCGCCATGGCAATTCTCCGCGTCGCCCGGATCGGGCACCCTGTCCTGCGCCAGGTCGCTGCGCCCGTTCCCCCCGACCAGCTCGCCTCGGCCTCCATCCAGGCCCTGATCGAGGACATGCTGGAGACCGTCGAGGAGTACGACGGCGCCGGCCTGGCCGCGCCCCAGGTCCACCGCTCGGTGCGCATCGTGGTGCTCCGCCTGCGCAGCGACGAGGACCTGCGGGTCTGGGTCAACCCCGTCCTGACCCCGACCAGCGAGCGCCTCTCGGTGACCATGGAGGGCTGCTTGTCCGTGCCCGGAATGCGGGGGGCGGTGGCCCGCCCGGCCGAGGTGCGGGTCGAGGCCCTGGAGCGGGATGGGAGCCCTGTCGCGCTGCTGCTGTCGGGCTTTCCCGCGGTGGTGGCCCAGCACGAGTGCGACCACCTCGACGGGATCGTCTACATCGACCGCGTCCTGCCGCGGTCGCTGGGCTACGTCGAAGAGCACCGCCGGTACGGCTCCCCCCTGGTGCGCGGGGAGCTCGGCTCGGATCTTCAGGGCGAGGAGGAGTGATGGGATTCCTGGGCCGGCTGTTCGGCGTCTACACCACGGAAGAGCGGATCGAGCGCGCCCGCGCCCTGCTGGNNGGTCGAGCACCCCGACGCCGCCAAGGTCCTGGCCCAGGCCCTGGAAGCCCTGGTCCGGATCAACCTCGACGAGGCCGCCGCCCGCTTCGCCTCCCGCGACGAGGAAGGCGGCGCCGAGCACTTGGAGATGGCCCGGGGCTTCGGGGCCACCACCGACCAGCTCAAGGAGGCCCGGCGCTACGCCCGCGAGCTGCGCGAGGAGGATCGCCTCGCGGCAGAGGCCCAGGCCCAGAGGCAGACCGTGGTCCGCGCCGAGGGAGACGATCCCTTGTGGAGCCTTCCCCCCTCGGATCCGCGGGTGCGCTTCGCCATGCTGATCGAGGCCTACCCCGCCGAGCTGCGGACCCGGCTGGCCGCGCTGGGCAAGGAGTTCGCCGAGGCCGTCCTGCGCTTGGAGGAGGGCGACGCCGCCGGCGCCTGGCAGGCCCTCTCGCCCTTCGTCGAGCGTGAGCCCGCCGCCCGCTTCGAGCGCGCCCGCGCCGCCCTCGCCAGCCAGCAGCCCGCCCTGGCCGCCAGCGACCTCGCCTCCTTCGGGCAGCAGTTCGGCCACCAGCGCATCGGCGCCCTGCACACCGGGGTCGCCCTGGCGCAGATCCTGGCCTCGGGCGGACGCCACGCCGACGCCCTGGAGGCCTGCGACGAGATGCTGCGCAAGGGTCCGGACCTCGCCGTCGAGGCCACCCGCGCCCACCTCCTCCACGCCATGGGCCAGCACCCGCAGGCCGAGCAGGCCACGGTCGCGACGCTGCACAAGGCCCCCAAGGACCTCAACCTCTACCGGCTGCTGGGCCTGACCCGGCTGGCCCAGGGCAACCGGATGGGGGCCATGCAGGCCCTCGAGTCCGGGCTGAACGTCAACAACTGCAGCAACCCCATGAAGTGCGGCTTCACCCCGCCCGACGTGCCCAGCCTGCGGCTGCTGGCCCGTCTCTACCTGGAGGACCGCCTCGACCCGGCTCGCGCCAAGGAGGTCATCGCCATGCTGCAGGGCCTGGTCGAGCAGCCGACCTGGGAGGACGCCTACATCGTCGCCCTGGCGGCCCGGAACGAATCGCGCCCCGGCTGGCCCGAGCTGGTCGCCCAGCTCCGCGCCAACCTGCCGGGCAACGACCCCCGCCAGGCCTGGATCGACAAGAACCTCGCCCCGGCGCTGGGGGGCTAGTCCTCGACCCGGACCCGGGAGCGACGGCCGAGCTTCTCCTCTTCCTCGGCGGCCTGCCAGCTCTCGTAGAAGGCGCGCTGGCGCTCGGGCTCCAGATCGCCCCCCCCGACCACCTCGCGGCGCCGCTCGGCGACCCGCTGGAGCACGCAGGCCGAGGCGACCGAGACGTTCAGCGACTCGGTCAGGCCGCGCATCGGGACCATCACCGCGCCATCGGCCAGGGCCCGCGCCTGGGGGCTGACCCCGTCGTGCTCCGAGCCGAAGACGATGGCCAGCGGCCGATCGACGGGCACCGTCTCGGGGCTCCAGGCCTCCGCCGAGAGATCGGCGACGACCACCCGGAAGCCGCGGGCCCGCAGCGCCTCGATGCTGGGGCCGATCTCGGTCTCCAGGTGCAGCTCCAGCCAGTTCTCGGCGCCACGGGTGGCGCCCTTGCTGGGACGGAAGGGGCCGGTGACGAGGTGGACCTCGTGGACCCCGAAGGCCTCGGCGCTACGCAGCAGGGCGCTGACGTTGTGGCGACGGTGGACCGCCTCGCAGACCACCACCACGCTGCCCAGCCGCTGAGCCAGGGCGGCGGCGACCCGCTCCTTGCGGTCGTCTCGGATCAGGGGCCGGTCGGCGCGCAGGCAATCGGGCTCGTCGGGCTCGTCGGGCAACATCGGCAGGGGCTATCGCGCCCGGTCCGCGGGCGACGTAGAGTGCCCCCATGGCTCCCCTGTCCCGCCTCTCGGCCCTGCCGCGCTGGGTCATCGACTACGCCATCGTCGCGCTGCTGGCGGTCGCCGTCGCCGCCTGGATCGGCTGGCCGCGGGGCGCCGGCCTCAGCGGTGAGGCGCCCGCCGTACAGCTCACACGGACCGACGGGACCTCCTTCGACCTCGCCGAGCAGCGCGGGAAGCCTGTGCTCCTGGTCTTCTGGGCGGAGTGGTGCGGCACCTGCAAGAGCCAGGTCCCCGACCTCAACCGCCTGCACGCCGAGCACCCCGAGCTGGAGATCCTCGGCATCGCCGTGGACTCCGGCCCCAACGAGCACGTCGCCTTGCACGCCCGCAAGCACGGCATCCTCTTCCCCGTCGCCGCCGCCGACGACCAGGTCGCCCAGCTCTACAAGGTGCCGGCTCTGCCCACCAATGTCTTCATCGACGCCGAGGGCCAGATCTCCGGCACGGTCGTCGGAGCGCTGGATCTGAGAGGCATGGAGCGCCGCCTGCCCTGAGAGGGGGCCTGCCCTGAGAGGGGCTTTCCTTATGAGGGGAGCTCAGACCTCGGGCCGGAAGCCCTCGTCGAAGCGCCAGGGTCCGGCCGGGCGAGGCTGGCGGATCAGCCGGTCGATCTCGGCGAGGTAGCGTCGCCGCGGGATGTGCTTGCCTCCGAAGCGCTCCAGGTGGGCGGTGTGTACCTGGCTGTCGATCAAGGGAAAGCCCCAGGCCCGGAGCTGCAGGACCAGGTGCACGAAGCCCACCTTGGAGGCGTCCGGCTCCAGCGCGAACATGCTCTCGCCCGCGAAGAAGTGGCCGAAGGCGACCCCGTACAAGCCTCCCACCAGCCGCTCGCCCGACCAGGCCTCGACGCTGTGCGCCTGCCCCCGCGCGTGCAGCTCGTTGTAGGAGCGCTCCATCGCGCCCGTGATCCAGGTGCCGCGCTGGCCGGGCCGGGAGCGCTGCCGGCACTGCCCGATCACCTCGGCGAAGGCCGTGTCCATCGAGATCCGGAAGTCGCCGCGCCGCACGATCTTCTTCAAGCTGCGCGGGACCTCCAGCTCGGCCGTGTAGAGCACGAAGCGCGGGTCCGGCGAGAACCACAAGATCGGCTGGCCCTCGCTGTACCAGGGGAAGATCCCGCTGCGGTAGGCCAGCTCGAGCCGCTCGGGCGCCAGGTCGCCCCCCACCCCAAGCAGGCCATCGGGCTCGGCGTTGTCGACCGGTGGAAAGAGGTGCTCGGAGGGGATCCGGTAGACGGGCACAGGGCCAGATAATCCGCTTCAGCGCGTCCGCTCGACCGTGCGCGTGAAGTCGACCTCGCCATCGCGGGTCCAGAACTCACCGGTGAGCGTGTCGTCGGCCAGCTCGATCCAGACGAAGCCCTCGATGGTGTCGTCCTCGAAGAAGGTCGGGCTGCCGCGGCCCTCCAGGTCGGTGGTCTTCGACCCGGCCCCGCTCACGATCAGCTCGACGCCGCACTCGGGCTCCAGCCACTGGCGGTTGTGGTCGTGGCCGCAGAGGTAGAGGTCGATCTTCCCGCAGAAGGACTCGTCCATGAAGGACTGGACCGTCGCGCCATTGGCGATGGGCAGCCAGGAGTAGCCCTCGTACTCCCCGGCGTTGCCGTGCTGGCCGTTGCTCTTGTAGGGGTGGTGCCCGAAGGCGATGTTCCAGTCGGCGCTGCTGGCCGCGAGCTCGTCCTCCAGCCACTCCTGCTGCTCGGCGTCCGACCAGCCCAGCAGGATCTCGTTCGTGTTCAGCGCGAAGAACGAGGCGTGCTCCCACTCGAAGCTGTAGTACTTGTCCGGCAGGGTCCACTTCTCTGAGTGGTCGGTGTACTCGACCTGGTAGTCCGCCTTCCACCAGTACACGGACAGCTCGCCGTAGTCGTGGTTGCCCAGCGAGATCATGAAGGGGAGGTCCAGGCCGGCGTACGGCAGCTCGAACTTGGACTCGAACTGGCTGTCGTCGACGTCGTCCACGCCATCGTCGTAGAAGTTGTCGCCCAGGTAGAGCACGAACTCGCAGCCCGGACCGTGCTCATCATCCTTGGCCGCGCAGACCTCGGCGATGCGCTCCCCGACCAGGTACTGGTCCGTGTTGCCCTCCCCCGCGTCCCCCATCGCCACGAAGCGCACCCGCCGCACGGGCTCGGTCGGCTCGGTCGGCTCG
>DDSR01000336.1:61578-74084 GCA_002343455.1 Deltaproteobacteria bacterium UBA2385
GCCTTCCGTCGGGCTCCCGCCGTCCGGCGCCGTAGAGGTGTCGTCCGCCGAGAGCGGCTTTGTCGTGCAGGCGAGGAGCAGGGCGAGCAGCATTCGTTGGAACCCCAGGTGCCGCTCGCTATCTTTCCATGTTTGCCAGGCCAAGAGCAAATGGCAAAAGCGAATACCTGACACCGCGTTACGATCCGCCCGTGCTGCTGTTCTTCGTCGCCTGCGCCGCCTCCGTCCCGACCCCACCCGGGGCGGTCGAGCACGACTTCGCCCGGACCGCCACCGACTTCTGGGCCGCGCCGCACCCCAGCGCGCACCGGCTGGGCCCCACCGGCACCGTCGACCTCGCGGCCTTCCCCAACCCCGACGGCACCCCGCTCGTCGCCGACCTGCTCTCGCTCCTGCACGGCCGGGCCACCGGCTTCTCCACCACCGCGGGCGTCGGCTTCCGCCTCCGCGCCCCGCTCGATCCGGCCTCCCTCCCCACGCTGCTGGCCAGCATCGAGCCCGACGCCCCCCTCTTCCTCGCCGAGCTCTCGCCCCAGGGCATCCTTCGCCGCGTGCCGGTGGACAGCCGCTTCGAGGCCGACGGGGGCCCCTTCGGCGACAGCAACCTGCTCACCCTGCTCCCGCTCCAGGGCCTGCCGCTCGCCCCCGGCGCCCGCCATGTCGCGGTCCTGACCACCGCCCTGCGCCTCGCCAACGGGACGACCCTGCCCGCCTGGCCCGGCGCGGCCACCCTGCTCGCCGGAGGCTGCCCCGAGGGCCTCGCCCCCGCCCCCTGCGCCGAGTACCGCGCCGCCCTGGTCCATAGCGGACTGCCGGCCTCCTCCGTCGCCGGACTGACCGCCTTCACCACCGCCGACCCCCAAACCGAGCTGCTCGCCTTCGCCCGCTTCGCCCGAGAACAGAACCCCGCCCCGCCGCCCGAAGATCTGTCCCTGGTCGAGAGCTTCGACGACTACTGTGTCTTCGAGGGCAGCACCGCCATGCCCGTCTACCAGTCCGGCGAAGCGCCCTACCTCAGCGAGGGCGGCGAGATCCTGCTCGCCCAGGACGGCAGCCCCGCCCTCGACCACTGGGAGACCGCGCGCGTCGTGCTGACCCTCCCTCGCGCCGCGCCGCCCGAGGGGGGCTTCCCCCTGGCCATGATGATCCGCACCGGAGGAGGAGGCGAGCGGCCCCTGGTCGACCGAGGCGAGCGCGACGCCACCGGCACCGTCCTGGTGCCCGGCAGCGGCATGGCCCGGACCTTCGCCGCGGCGGGCTTCGCCGGGCTGTCCATCGACGGCCCCCACGGCGGCCTGCGCAACGTCAGCGGAGGAGACGAACAGTTCCTCATCTTCAACATCGCCAACCCCGCGGCCATGCGGGACAACCTGCGCCAGTCGGCGATCGAGATCTCCCTCTGGCCGGCCCTCGCCGCCGGCCTCGCCCTGCCCGAGGGCTGCCCCGACCAGCCCTCGCCGCGCCTGGATCTGTCCACCCTCGCCCTTGTCGGCCACAGCATGGGCGCCACCATCGCCCCGCTGGCGGCCTCACTCAGCCCCGAGGTGCGGGCCCTGGTGCTCTCCGGCGCCGGCGGGAGCTGGATCGAGAACGTCGTCCACAAGCAGAGCCCCTTGCAGGTTCGGCCCATCGCCGAGGCCATCCTCGGCTACGACGGGCGCGAGCTGCACGCCTTCGACCCCGCCCTGAACCTGCTGCAGTGGGCGGGCGAGAGCGCCGACCCTCCCGTCTGGGGCGCCCAGGCCTCCCAGGGTCGGGACATCCTGGTCCTGCAAGGCATCGTCGACACCTACATCCTGCCGCCAATGGCCAACGCCCTCGCCCTCAGCCACGGCCTGGACCTCGGCGGAGAGTCGCTGGACGCCGCCCACCCCGAGCTGCAGGTCTTCCGCCCGCTGGAGGAGCTGCTGCCCCTGGTCGGCGGAGAGGTGCTGCCNNCTGCCCCTGCCGGTCCAGGCCAACCGCGATGGCCGGACCCGGGTGGTCGTCCAGCACCGCGAGGACGGCGTCGAGGACGGTCACGAGGTGATGTTCCAGGTCGAGGCCGCCCGCGCGCAGGTGGAGGGCTTCCTGCGCGGGCTGGCCGCAGGGGAGCCGGTGGTGGAGGACTAGCGGGGTGGGGGAGTAGCGGGGTGGCGATCGCCGGCCCCCGACGGTACGGTGAGCCCACAGGGAGCACCTCACCATGAGCGTCATCAAGCGACTGGGCAACCTCGGCAAGGGACTCTGGAGCCTGAACACCAAGGGCGAGGACGCCGAGTCCACGGCCCGGATCGAGGCGCTGCGCGAGGAGCTGGCCCGTCAGGAGGCCATGGCCCGCCCCGCCCCGAGGCCGAGCCGGCCCCAGCCCGCCGAGCCCGTCCCGGAAGAGGTCGAGCCGACGCGCCCGCCCGAGCGGGGGCCGGACGGCGCGGTCAAGCGGACGCTGTAGGGGCGGGGGGGCGACCTACTTCGCTTCCGGGGGCACCGAACGCATGTTGGCCTTCACGCAGGTCGGCTCCCAGGACTCGCCGTCGGGCTTGCTGAGGCAGTCGTATACCAACATGTTCCCGGTGGAGTTGGTGCGGACCAGGATGTAGTGCGCGTCTTCGGGAGGCTGCACGCCCATGTGGACAGTGTACAGCTTGGTGCAGGAGACGAGCAGCAGAGCGGCGATCATGGGGGCTCCAGGGGTTCAGGGGTTCAGCGGATCATCTCGCCATCGCAGTCACCGTCGGAGATGCTGATCTCATCAGCGCCATCCCATCGCCAGACCCCCATGTCGAAGTCTTCGTCCGCCGAGATCTCCACACCCATCTCGTCGCAGGAGCTGGACACCAGGTTGCCATCCTCCCAAAGCTTGCATGAGAAGTCCATGACCACCGCAGTGTAGTCCAGACGCTGAGCCTTCTTGCCGTCGATGTTGACACTCAGGTCGATGCCGAGCTCTCGCCAGGCCTCGTAGTACGAACCGCCGCTGGAGGCGCTGGCGGTAGATTCAACCAGGAGCTCACCCACGTAGGTGCCCGCCTGGAGCTTCTCGATCTCCACGTCGAACTTGTTGGCGCTGTCCGATCCCGGGCAGGAGAGCTGCCCCGACCAGTAGCCCCCCAGGCCCGAATTGCAGGCAGCGAGCAGCGGAACGAGACAGAGAATGAACGTACGACGCATCTGGACTCCTGTGGAAGAGCCCCCCACCTAAATCCTCCTCCAAACTGCGCCAGAAACAAGTGTTTTCACTTCCTGAAAACAGCGCGCCGCCTGCCCCCTCGCCCTCCCTCAGCCCAGGTAGGCCTTGCGGACCTCGTCCTTGAGCAGCCCATAGAGCACGATCGCGCCGAAGGGGAAGCAGCCCGAAGGCAGGTAGATCCCGCCCAGGACCAGGGCCATGATCCAGGCCCACTTCGCCCCCCGGCCAAGGCCCCAGACCGCCACGAAGTTCAGCGAGCCGAAGCCGGCGATGATGATGAACATCACCAGGCTGAGCCCGACCGTGAACCCGCCGGAGACGGGCTCGCCGGGGTGGTCGACCTGCATCGACCAGGCCACCAGCGGCCCCGCGCCGACGCCCATCAGGATGTACATCAGGCCGCAGAAGACCAGCGTCCAGCGCGCGAAGCGCAAGGCTGGCACGTCGATGGCCTCCGCCGGGCTGAGGCGCGGGCTGGACTGCGGCGCGACGAAGGGATCGCTCACCGCCGCCTCGCTTCCTTGACCAGGTCGTCCACCGTGGTCGGCAGCGTGCCCTTGGTGGCCATGCTCTGCAGGTTCTCGGGGATGGCCCCGCCGCTGTCCGTGCAGATCAGGTAGCTGATCTCCACCCCGGCCTCGGCGCTCTTGAAGAGCCAGCCCCCGACGTTGACCGGCGGCTCGACCGCCTTGGGGTTGGCGGCGACCAGCTCCTCGTAGGTGGAGGCGTAGGGCCCGCCCCGCTCCCAGGCCTTCTCCCAGCGCAGGCCGACCTGGCCGGCCTCGCGGAAGACGGTGCCGTGCAGGAACCAGAAGCGGTCGCTGACGATCGGCACGCTGAGGTACTGGTAGTAGTCCAGCACCTCGCCGGAGCGCTTCAGGACGACGGCGTCCTTGATGCCGGCCGAGGACCAGGTCTTGGCGCCCTCGATGTCGGTCGCGACCGTCAGCAGCTTCTCGGCGGCCACGTCGCCGACCTTCGCCAGCCCGCGGAAGCAGGCCGTGCCGCCGATGGTCGCGCTGGAGAGCCGCACCTCGCCGGCGTTCTTGGTCGAGGCGACCTTGAACTCCTGCCAGGCGCTGCTGGTGGAGATCTGCGTCCAGGTGGGCGCGGCGAAGGCGAGGCTGCTGAGGAGGAGGAGCATGGGGACCTCGGCGGGTGGCGGATGGACCCGCTCGACAGGGGGGCTATTCCAGCGGCAGCCGGACCGCCTTGGGGTTGGGCCGCGCCCGCCTCGCCATCCGCGCCCGGGCGAGGGGGAGGGCGAGGCCGTGCAGGGCCGCCCCCAACAGCTGCCTCCCGGCGAGGCGCGGCTCGGCCGGCAGCCGCCGCAGGGCCGAGGGGCCCAGGCTCAGCGCGTGCTGGTGCTGGATCACCCGCTTGGCGGCCTCGTAGAAGGGCTGCTCGAAGGGGGCCTCGAAGAGGGGCCGGTTGTCCATGCTGGCCTCCCAGCTCGTCGCCCGCAGGCTGGCCTCGACCCGCTCGTAGAAGGCGGTCCCAGGCAGCGGGTAGCTGACGCTGACGCCGATGCGCTCGGGCCGCAAGCGCCGGACCAGCTCGACGGTGGCGCGCACCTCCTCCAGGCCCTCGCCGGGGTAGCCAAGCTGCAGGAAGAAGCCCACGGCGATGCCCGCGGCCCGCAGGTTGCGCGTGGCCACCTCGATCTCGCCCACCGTGGTCTCCTTGTCCATCGCCCGCAGGACCTCGTCCGAGCCGCTCTCGGCCCCCAGCCAGACCTCCCGGCAGCCGGTGGCCGCCAGGTCGACGGCGAAGGCGGCCTCGCCCAGCAGATCGGCCCGGGAGAGGCAGCGGTAGGGCAGGATCGGGCGAGCCCCCCGGCTGGCGTCGAGGGCGAGGCGCAGCTCGCGCAGCCAGCGCCGGCGCAGGGCGAAGATGTCGTCGGTCATCCAGAGCCGGTCGGGCGAGAGGCGGTCCTGCAGCTCCAGGATGTCGGCGGCGACGCGCTCGGGCGAGCGCAGGGCGTAGCTGCGCCCCCAGGTCGGCTTGGCGCACCAGTTGCAGCGGTAGGGGCAGCCGCGGGCGGTGGAGAGGGGCAGCTCCCAGGCTCCGGTCGAGCGCAGCCAGGCCTGCCGGTAGGGGGACAGGTCCAGCAGCTCCCAGGCCGGAGCGGGCAAGCCGTCCAGATCGCTCAGCGGCGCCCGGCGTCCCCCCGCCCCGCGCGCGCCGTGCAGGCCCTCGACCGCCGAGCGACCCGCCAGCCACTCCACCAGCGCCTCCTGCACCTCGCCCGAGACGGCCGCGGTCGCGCCGGCGTCCAGGTAGTCCTGGGGGTGGTCCGAGACGTCCGGCCCGCTGGCCAGGGCCGGGATGCCGCGCCGCCTGGCCTGCTCCAGCATGGCGAGGCCCGCCCGCCGGATGCGGCCCAGGCACTGCTTCATCGCCACCGAGTGATCGTCGCCGACCAGGGCCAGGACCTCGGGGCGGAGGCGGTCGAGCAGGGCGCCGAAGTCGGTCTCGTCGGGCTGGAAGCTGCGGTCGTCGAAGAGGACCTCGTGGCCCTCTCGCTTCAGCCGGGCCGCCGCCACCAGGGTCTGGAGCGGCGGATAGGGGCGCCCCAGCGCCGCCTCGCGGGGATCGAGGGCGAGGTGGTAGTTGTGGCTGAGGAGGACGCGGGCCAGGGCAGGTTCCAGGGAGATAGGGGCAGGAGACCCCCTGAAGACTACCCCGGAGGCCCCCCGATGGTGTTCCTTCTCGCCCTGCTGGCCTGCGGAGAGGCCGACTCGACCTCCCCCGGCAGCGCCCAGCCCTCCGCCTCCCAATCCGCCGCCCCCGCGGCTGCGCAGGCCACATCGGACAAGCGCCGGGGCCCCTCCCTCCTGCCCGCCAACAGCAGCTCCAGCGGCGGCTGGTCCCACTTCGGCACCGAGTTCACCACCGACCCCGCCTCCCTCCTGCGCTGCGAGACCCTGCTCGCCGATCCGGCCGCCCACGTCGACCAGACCGTGCGCGTCAGCGGCCGCGTCGCCGATGTCTGCCAGTCCCAGGGCTGCTGGATGGTGCTCACCCCGCTGAGCGGCGGCGAGCAGATGGTGCGCGTGACCATGAAGGACCACGCCTTCTCGGTTGACAAGCAGGGCCAGGGGCGCGAGGCCGAGCTCGAGGGCGTGCTGATCGCGAAGCCCGTCGACGCCGAGACGGTCGCCCACTACGAGAGCGAGGCCGGCACGGCGGGCGCCGTCCCCGAGAAGCAGGCCACGGGCGGCATCAGCTACGAGCTGGTCGCCAGCGCCGTGCGCTTCCGGAACCCCGGGTGAGCGCGCCCCTCGAGCCCCTGCGCCTGAAGAACCCGATCCAGCGCTACGCCTGGGGCAGCACCAAGGCCCTGGCCCGCCTGCGCGGCAAGCTGCCCGGCGAGCACCCCGAGGCCGAGCTCTGGATGGGCGCCCACCCCCGCGCGCCCAGCACCGTCGAGCACGAGGGTCAGGAGCTCTCCCTCGACCAGGCCATCCGGCGCTGGCCGGCGGAGATGCTGGGCGGGGGAGAAGAGCTGCCCTTCCTCTTCAAGATCCTGGCCGTGGCCGCGCCGCTCAGCGTCCAGACCCACCCCGACGCCGCGCAGGCCCGCCGTGGCTTCGACCGCGAAGAGGCCGCCGGCCTGCCCCGGGACGCGCCCACCCGCAGCTACCCCGACCCCCAGGCCAAGCCCGAGCTGGTCGTCGCCCTGACCCCCTTTCGCGCGCTCTGCGGCTGGCGGCCCTGGGAGGAGAGCCGGCAGCTGCTGGCCGCGGTCGGCCTGAGCCCCGCCGACCGCCGCGAGGCCACCGCCCTGCTGATGGGAGGCTCCCCCGAGGTGCTCCGCGCGCTGGACAAGGCCCGCGATCCGCTGGTCGCCGAGCTGCTCCAGCACCACCCCGGCGACCCCGGCGCCCTCTTCCCGCTGCTGCTGCGCACCGTTCACCTGGAGCCCGGACAGGGACTGTACCTGCCCGCCGGCAACCTGCACTGTTATATTGAAGGCGTCGCCCTGGAGCTGATGGGCAACAGCGACAACGTGCTGCGCGGCGGCCTGACCATCAAGCACAAAGACCCCGCCGAGCTGCTCTCTGTCCTCGACGTCGAGGCCCCGCCTCCGCCGGTGCTGGAGACGGATGAGCAAGGCGGCTGGCCCAGCCCCGGGGCGCCCTTCCGGTTGCGAGGGGCGCACAGCCCCGTTCGTGGGCCAGCCATCGTGCTCTGCACCGGGGGCAGCCTCTACCTGGGCAGCATGCGCCTGCTCTCTGGCGACAGCGTCTTCGTGCCGGCCGCGGCCCGGCCTCAGCCGCTGGGGGGCGCGGGCGCGGGCTTCGTCGCCACACCTGGCTGACTACCAGCAGTCCAGCGGCCCCGGAGCCCGCTCCCGGTGACGGGCCAGGGCCTCGTCGAAGCCCGGCTTGCCCGGCCAGGGGGCGAGGTTGTTCTCAATCCAGACCGTTCGCGCGCTGGCCCGCTTGCCCTGGACCCCCCAGCGCCGGGGCGAGGGCAGCACCGCCGCCAGCCGCCCGGCCTCCTCCTGCGAGAGCTGCGCCGCCGAGCGCTGGAAGTAGCGCTGCGCCCCGGCCTCCACCCCAAAGGTCAGCACCCCCGTCTCGGCGACGTTCAGGTACAGCTCCAGGATGCGCTCCTTGGGCAGCAGCAGCTCCATCCAGAGGGTGTAGAGCGTCTCCAGGCCCTTGCGCAGGTAGCTCTGCCCCTGCCAGAGGAAGACGTTGCGGGCCACCTGCTGGCTGATGGTGCTGCCCCCCACCCGCCGCGTGTCGCCCGAGGCGGCCCGCTCGCGGTTCTGCTCGACGGCGGAGCAGATGCCCTGCCAGTCGAAGCCGTGGTGCAGCCAGAAGCGGGCGTCCTCGCTGCTGACCACCGCGCGCGGAACGCGGGTGCCCAGCTCGTCCAGGTCCTTCCACTCCCGCTCCCACAGCAACAGCTCGCCCCGGGCCCGGCTGTAGTCCCAGGAGGCCTCCAGCATGGTCAGGGTCAGCGGCGGGTCGATGACGCGCGCGGCCAGGACCTGGAGGCCGGAGACGAGCAGCAGGCTCAGCAGGAGCCCGATCAGGGTGACCAGGGCAGAGCGGAGCAGGCGTCGAAGGCGGGGCACGGGCGAGGGATAATCTGAAACCCTGGGATACACTCCCCCGGGTGAGCACCCGAGACGCCATCGACCGCGGCTGGTACTACGTCATCGAGCCCGATGGCGGGCGGCACGCGCCCGAAGGCCAGCGCATCCAGGCCGAAGACGGGCGGGTGCTCAGCCGCCGGGCGCAGGGCTTCCCCGGGCGCATCGAGCTGGTCGACGACAGCGGCGCCGAGCTGCCGGTCGCCACCTGGCTGCGGGCCGCGGGCTCGGTCGGTCGGAGCCGAGCTGGAGGGGCCCGGGTCGTCCTGGGCCCCGCGGGCACCCTCGCGCGCGTGGAAGGCGACACGGTGCACCTCGACGGGCCCTGGGTCGCCGCCCAGCCGATCCACCACCCGGTCGAGGCGCTGGTTGGAGCGCTGCCCCCCCAGGAGCGCCCGGCCTCCGCACCCGCGGGCGAGCTGCGCCCGGCCAGACGAGCGCTCTTCTTCGAGTCGCTGATGAACACCGACATGCCGCACAACGACGCGGAGATCTCGCAGGGCGTGCTGCATATGATCTCCCCCCTGCGGCAGGCGGGCACCGAGGTCGTGCTGGCCAACGTCAAGATGGCGATCACCGGCCAGGAGCGCCCGGTCATCGGCATGGAGTCGGTCGCCGCCGCGGTCCAGGCCGGGGGCATCGAGCTGGTCGGGATCACCCTGCTGGAGGGCTACTGGGAGGGGGTCGTCTCGCTGATCGCCGAGCTGCGCCGCCAGGGCTGCCGGGCCCATGTCGCCGTCGGAGGCGTGATGCCGACCCTGACGCCGGAGCATGTCGCCGCCCACCTGCCCGATGTCAGCTTCGTCTGTCGGGGTGCCGGCGAGCACTTCGTCCCTCGGCTCGCCGCCCTGCTGGGCGGCTCCGACATCGACACGCCGTTCTCGCCCGCCCAGGTCCAGGCCCTGCTGCAGATCGAGGGGATGATCGCCCTGGATCGGGCCGGCCGCCGGCTGCTCGCCAGCAACTGTGCGCGCACCGTCCAGGTCGAGGACCTCGACGCCGTCCCGCTGGACCTCGCCCACCTGCAGGCGCGGCACATCCAGGGTGGCATCGAGCTCTCGACCTCTCGCGGCTGCCTGCACAAGTGCACCTTCTGCTCGATCATCGGGCGGGAGAGCTTCCAGGCCCGCAGCGCCGAGGGCATCTTCGCGGTCCTGGCCGAGTACCAGCGCCGCTTCGCCGAGCTGTACGGCGAGCAGATCCCGGACAACGCCTACCGGGTCCACATCAGCGACGACGACTTCGCCTGCGAGCGGCAGCGGGTGCTGGACTTCTTCTCACACTTGAAACAGACCCCCTTCCGCCTGTCCAGCATCCAGGTCAGCATCGCCGACCTCTGCCGCCGCCAGGACGGCCGCCTGCTGCCCGAGCCCGACACCGAGCTGCTCGACGTGATCACGCCGGACTGCTTCGCCGACCACGGCCTGCCGGTGCCCCCCCGGGACTTCGTGCTCGACCACCGCTCCCGCTCCTGGTCCAGCTTCTTGCAGATCGGGATCGAGAGCTACGCCGAGGCCGAGCTGGTGCGGCTGGGCAAGGGCTACGGCCTCGCCCACGTCCGGGCCATCGCCGCCGAGCTGGACCGCCGCGGCCTGCACTTCGACGGCTACTTCATCCTCAGCAACGGCGACACGAGCGCCGACGACCTGGTCGACGTGCTCAGCGAGGTCGCCCGCCTGAAGCTGCGCCACCCGCGCCACTTCCACATCCGGTTCCCGGTCGTGCCGCGGCTGGTCAGCTACTTCCCCAGCGCCAGCCACCGCCGCCGGGTCCGCCAGGGGACCGTCGGGCAGCTCCGACTGCGCGCGGTGGCCTCGGTGCCCAACCACCCCGAGCTGGACTACCCCTTCGTCCAGCAGGACGATCCTCGCGACCCCTGGGTCGCCGCCGCCGTCGACGCCGATCTGTTCACCGACGAGCGCCTCTACCTCGGCGCGCTGGAGCGGCTGCGCGCCCTCTGGACCGAGCGCCTGGCCACCCTGGAAGGCGAGGAGGCCCGCCAGGGCGAGCGGCTGCTGCGGCGGCTGGACGATCTCCCCCGTCGCCTGCTCTTCCAGTCGCTGATCGGGGCGCGCTACACCCCCCAGGGGGGGGCCGCGCAGCTCGGCATCGCCGAGTCCCTGCTCGGCCCGAAGGAGGCCTGGCTGCCGGCCCTGCAGCGCTTCAGCCACGAGGAGATCCCCCGGCTGGTGGTGATCCCGACCTGGCAGTGCGAGCTGCGCTGCAACTACTGCTGGATCCCCAAGCAGGACGGACGGGTGATGGACCGGGCGACGATGGAGCGCAGCATCGATCTGCTCCTGGCCAGCGATCGGCCGGCCGTGCAGCTCCAGTTCTTCGGGGGCGAGGCCCTGCTGGAGTGGGGGCTGGTCCAGCACGCGATGGAGTACGGCGCCGTCCAGGCCCGCGCCCGCGGCAAGCAGCTCTCCTTCATCCTCTCCAGCAACGGCTGGTCGCTGGACGAGGACAAGCTCGCCTGGCTCTCCCGGCACCCGGTCCGGCTGGAGCTCTCCCTGGACGGAGACCCACAGACCCAGCGCATGTTCCGCCCCTCCCGCCAGGTGGGCGAGGACAGTTATGCGACCGGCATCGCCCCCCGGGTGCAGGCCATCCAGGACAGCGGGATCCGGCACGAGGTGATCATGGTCGTGCACCCCCTGCACGCCCACAAGCTGTACGACAACTTCGCCCACATCGCTGACCTGGGCTTCCGCCGGATCCAGATCAACTTCACCCTGGGCCGGCTCTGGAGCACCGCCCAGCAGCAGGCTTTCGCCCAGAACCTGCACCGGGTCGGGCAGGAGCTGCGCCGGCGGCAGCAGGCGGGCGAGCCCTTGGTGCTGGTCAACCTGGAGAACCGCCCGATGCCGATGCGGCTCAACGGCGAGGTGACGGTGGACTGGGATGGCACCATCTACGCCGGCAACGCCTTCCTGCACGAGACCGAGCACAAGGACCGTTTTCGAGTGGGACACCTGGACGACCGCGGGGGCTTCGACCGCTACTGGATGGACGGTCCCAGCAACGACTTCCTGCTGCAGTACAGCTACCCGCCGGACATCACGGCCAACAACCTGAAGACCGGGGCGATCCTGACCAGCTTCCTTCGCTATATGTACGAAGCGCCGACCTAGCGGGAGCAGGACTCGATGACGATGTCCTCTAGCGGACGGTCGCTGCCGTCGGTCTGCACCGCGGCGATGGCGTCGATCACATCCATGCCGGCGACCACCTCGCCGAAGACGGCGTAGCCGGGGCTGGAGGCGCCGCTGTAGTCCAGGAAGGTGTTGTCCACCGTGTTGATGAAGAACTGCGAGGTCGCCGAGTCGGCCACGTCGGTGCGGGCCATGGCGATGGTGCCGCGCAGGTTGGACAGGCCGTTGCGGCTTTCCAGCGGGATCGCGCCGCGCGCCGGTGTCTTCTCGTTCAGGTCGGGCAGGTAGCCGCCGCCCTGGATCATGAAGTTCTCGATCACGCGGTGGAAGATGGTGNNCGCGCAGGTTGGACAGGCCGTTGTCGCTCTCCAGGACGATCGCCGCGTGGGTCGCCTTGGCGCTGCCGGCCGCCGTCAGGCCGCCGCCCTGGTTCATGAAGCCGGCGATCACCCGGTGGAAGATGGTCGCGCCCAGGCCGTCGGCGCCGTCGTAGAAGCCCTCGTCGACGTAGACCAGGAAGTTCTCGGTGGTGACGGGCGCGTTGTCGGGGTCGAGCTGGATGTCGAAGCTGCCCAGGGTGGTCTCGACGGTCACGAGGTAGGGGTCGCCGCCCGCGGTGCCGCCGTCCCCCGTTGAGGAGCCGTCGCCGGTGTCTTTCTCGGAGCAGGCGAAGAGGAGCGGGAGCAGGAGGATGTGCATGGGGGGAGCATATCAGCCCTTCAGCAGCCCCCGCTCCTGCAAACCCGTCAGCACCGTGCGCAGGTACCGCCCGAGATCGGCCTCGTGCGCCGGCCCCAGGCCCATCTGCGCCCCGAGCTCGCGCTGGAGCTGGGGGAGGTCTCGGCTGCCGTCCAGCAGGCCGAAGAGGGGGCGCATGGTCAAGGGGACCATCATCCGGCGGACGAAGGCGGTCTCGGCCTCGTCGAAGCGGCCGCCCTGGACCTCCACCCGCAGGGCCCGGATCATCCGGCCGGTGCCGTCGACGGGCACGGCGCGCTCGGAGAGCAGGCAGGGCCCGACCAGGGCGGGGCGGGTGTCGGGGGCGAGGCGGGCCGGGGGTGTGGGCTCGGCC
>DDSR01000485.1 GCA_002343455.1 Deltaproteobacteria bacterium UBA2385
GCGTCGGGGAGGGCGAGGGGGCCCGGTTGAACAGCCAGCCGATGCCCAGCCCGAGCAGCAGCATGGCTCCCAGGCCCAGGCCGAGGCCCAGGGCGGGGAGCAGCCGCGACGGAGGGGGAGGCGCGACCACGCTCCCGGTGAAGGAGCCCGACTGGCCGGGCTGCAAGGAGAGCGGGGCGGAGACCACGCCGGTGCCTCCCTGTTGCAGGGAGCGGCTCTGGGTCGAGGGGCCGATGACCGGCGCGGGGGTCGAGAGCAGGCGGGGGAGGCCGCCCTGGCGCCACTCTTCGAGGCGGGCCGAGACGCCACTGGTCTCGGGGTCGACCTGGCGGACGAACTCGGCCATCTCGACCCGACCGGGGAGCCCGCCGACCGCGGCGACGGCGCGCAGGACCGCCTCGCGCATCTGGGTGGCGTCGCGGAAGCGCTGGTCCCGGTTGGTGGCCAGGGCGCGATCGAGCAGGTCGAGGACCTCGTCGGGGATAGGGTGCTTGTCGGTGCTGGTGATCGCCGGGATCTGGCCGCCCAGGATGCGGTGCATGGTCTGCACCTCGCTCAGGCCGGCGAAGGGGCTCTGGTTGCTGAGCAGCTCGTAGAGGACGATCCCGACCGCGAAGAGGTCCGCGCGGCCGTCGACGGGTCCGCGGGCCTCGATCTGCTCGGGGGCCATGTAGGCGAACTTGCCCTTGATCGAGTGGCCGACGGTCTGATCCGCCCGGTTGTCGGCCTTGGCGACGCCGAAGTCGATCAGCTTCACCTCCCCGCGCACGGAGAGCATGATGTTCCGCGGGTTCACGTCGCGGTGCACGATGTTCATCGAGCGACCGTAGGTGTCGACCCGGTGGTGGGCGTAGTCGAGGGCCGCCAGGACGTCGGAGATGATGCGCAAGGCGATGCGGATGGGGAAGTGCTGGCCGCGCCGGACGAGCTGGCGCTGGATTCGCCGCAGGTCGCAGCCGGGCACGTACTCCATGGCCAGGAAGAACTCGCTCCCCTGCAAGCCGAAGTCGTAGACGGTGGCGATGTTCTCGTGCTGGAGCTCGGCGTTGATGCGCGCCTCGTCCTGGAACATGCGGACGAAGGACTCCTCGCCCGTGTGCTGCGTATGGATACGCTTGATGACGACGAAGCGGACGTAGTCGGCGTCGTCCACGGCGCGGGTGGCGAGGTCGACCTCCGACATCCCTCCCTGGCCCAGGCGCTCGAGCAGCACATAGGGCCCGAAGGGGCGCGGGTAGGGCGGTGCGGGCGTCGTCACGGGCGAAGGATACCGCGCGCCGTGCCGACCCGTGCCCATGGTCTGCGTCAGCCGGTTCGGGCGGCGTCGCCGCGGCGCAGGAGGAGGGCGAACTTGAGGTAGCGGCCCTCGGGATGCTCGACCAGGACAGGGTGGTCGGCGGGCTCGCCGGCGCGGTGGAGGAAGGCGAAGCGCCCGGCCTTGCGGAGGCCCTCGCGCAGGGCCTGCTCCCAGCGCTCCCAGGAGAGGCGAGCGGTGCAGCTGGCGCTGGCGAGGATGCCGCCGGGGCGCACGAAGGCGCCGTAGCGGGCGGCGAGGTCGCGGTAGCCCTTCCAGGCGGCTCGATCGGCGTCGCGGCCATGCGAGAGGTTGGGCGGATCGCAGACGAGCAGGTCGACGGCCGCGTCGGGCTGCCAGGCGAAGGCGTCGGCGACGACGAAGGCGTGGCGGTCGAGGTCGAAGCCGTTGAGGCGGAGGTTCTCGCGGGCGTCGTCGATGGCCCCGGGGGCGGCGTCGACGACGGTGACCCGGCGGGCGCCCCCGGCGGCGGCGTGGACAGCGAAGCCCCCGGTGCAAGAGAAGACGTCGACGACCTCGCGGTCGCGGGCGAGGCGGGCGACGGTGCGGCGGTTCTCGCGCTGGTCGAGGAAGAGACCGGTCTTCTGGCCGAGGGCGGGGCGGACCACGAAGCGCAGCCCCGCCTCGCGGACGACGAGGCTGTCGGGCGCGGCGGGGCCGTGGAGGAGGGTGATGCCCTCGCCGCCGTCGACGCGGCGCACGCCCAGGCGGCGGATCACCGTCTCGACCTGGGCGGCCGCCGCGACGTCGGCCGCGATGCGCTCGACGTAGGGCTCCCAGCAGGAGCCGTAGATGCGCACGACGGCGAGCCCGGCGTAGCGGTCGACGACGAGGCCCGGCAGGCCGTCGCCCTCGCCGTTGACGAGGCGGTAGGCGTCGGTCTCGGGGGGCAGGACCCAGGCCCGCAGCTCGGCGGCCTGGCGGGTGGCCTGGGCGATGTGCTGGCCGACGTCGATGGGGTGGCGGGAGAGCACGCGGACGGCGATCTCGCCGTCGTCGGCCAGCCCGAAGGCGACGTGGCGACCTTGGGGGTCGAGCAGCCGCAGGGGGGTACCGGCGGGGGGGCGCGCCTGGCCTCGGGCCAGCCCCTCGGCGTAGACCCAGGGGTGGCCTCGCCCCACGGATCCTACGGTGTCGGGGGTCAGGTGCAGGGCCTCGGGGCGCATGGGGGGTCAGGTACCCCGCCTCCGCTGAATGAACCAGCCGGCCGGGCCGTCGCATGGGCGGCTCACCTTGGAGGTGCCATGACTGCTCCCCTGCGCGTGCTGGGACTCGCCCTCGCGCCCCTCGCCGGCTGCATCGTCTACGACGACACCAACCCGCCGCGCGGTCCGGTCAACTCCGCTCCCTTCGTCGAGAGCGCCGCGGCCGGCTGCTACTGGGATCCCGGGTATCGGGATCACATCTGGTACTTCGAGGCCGCGGTCAGCGACCCGGACGGCGCGCTCGACGTGGTCGCCGTCTACGCCGACGTCTACGACGCGCGCGGCGAGCTGGTCGACACCTTCGATGTGCTGCCCACGCAGGACCCGATCTGGTGGTTCAGCGACTGGCTGGGCTCCAGCACCTGGCTGGACTGCGGCTATCCGCACTACACGGTCGACATCGTGGCCTACGACAGCTTCGACGCCTGGGATGTGCTGACGATCATCCCGTACATCGAGCCCTGATCGGCCTCTGAATTCTGGCCGGTGGCCTCCTCCCGTGTTGTAGGAGGCCGGTGAAGGCACGCACGGTCCAGGCCCTGGAGCTGTCGGTGCTCGGTCTGGCGGTGGCCATCCGGGCGCTGGGGCTGTGGTCCTACCACCAGACGGACTTCGCCGACTTCCCGATGGTCGACGCCTTCACCTACTGGGACCAGACGCAGAAGCTGCTGGCGGGCCAGGACCCCTTCGCCGAGGGCTTCTACCAGCCCCCGGGCTACCCCTTCGTGCTGGCGATCCTGGCGCGGCTGACCGGAGGCGCCGACCTGCTGGTTGTCCACCTCAGCCAGGCGCTGATGGGGGTGCTGACCACCGGGCTGCTGATTCTGCTGGGCCGGAGGGTGGTGCCCCAGGGCCTGGCCCCCTGGGCGGGCGCCGCCGCCGGGCTGGTCTACACGCTCTACCCGAGCACGCTGCTCTTCGAGCAGGACCTGCTCACCCCGGCGCTGACCTGCCTGCTCTCCACCGGGGCGCTGGCCCTGCTCTGGGGGGGCGAGCGGGGCGTCCCCTCTCCCCTGCCCGCGGCGCTGGCCGGGCTGCTGCTGGGCCTCGCCGTTGTGGTCCACCCGACCTACCTCATCGCCGCCCTCGGCCTCATCGCCTGGCTGGCCTGGCGTGGGCTGCGAGAGGCTCCCCCCGCCTGGCCCCGCAGCCTGCTGGCGCTGGGGGTGGCGCTGGGCCTCGCCCTGGCGCCGACGGCCTGGCTCAACGCCACGAAGTACGACCAGCCGGCGCTGGTCTCGCACAACAGCGGCCTGAACTTCTACCTGGGCAACAACCTCGACTGGCGCGAGACGATGTTCCTGCGCCCGGGCCTGCCCTTTCGGCGGCTGGTGCTGCAGGCCGAGCCCGACAAGCGCGATGTCGCCGCGCGCAACGACTATTGGTGGCAGCGCGCCCGGGAGGAGCTGGGCGGCCGCTGGGCCTCGGTGGCCTCGATCCTGGGCACCAAGGCGCTCTGGTCGATCAACGACGTCGAGGTGCCTCGCAACGAGGACTACCGCTGTCGGACCGACGACGGCCCGATGAGCTGGATCGCCCGCTTGCCCCTGCGCTACGGGCTGGTCCTGCCCTTCGCCTTGATCGGCGCGGTGGCGCTCTCCCGTCGGGGCGGCCCCGGTCGGATGATCCCGCTGAGCTGGGCGGCCCTGCACCTGCCGCTGGTGCTCTTCCTGGTGGCGGACCGCTATCGGCTGGCGACCTGGCCGCTGATCAGCCTCGCCTCGGCGGCGGGCCTCTCCGAGCTGGGACGCCTCGTCCAGTCGCTGCGCGCCGGGCGCCCTGGGTCCAAGGCCTGGCTGCTCCTCCTGCCCCTGCTGCCCCTGCCCTTCCTGCCGATCGACGCCCGCACCGCCTACGATCCGGCCTGGTGCCTGCACGTCGACGGCAACCTCGCCCTGATGAAGGGCGAGCGTGAGCAGGCCGCCGAGCTGTACCGCGAGGCGATGGCCCTGGACCCCGAAGACTGGGGCGCCCGCGACTTCCTGGCCCGCACGCTGGCCGAGCAGGGCGAGGACGCCCAGGCGATCGCCCTGATGGAGCCCCTGCTGGACTGGTTCCCCGACCACTACCCCTCGCTGTACTTCCAGGCGCGGCAGTACGAGAAGACCGGGCAGCTCGACCTCGCGGCCGAGACGATGGGCCGGGCCTGGCGGGTGCCCGGGGAGAGGACCAGCACGGGGGTCCGCTACGTCCGCCTGCTGGCGAGGGCGGGACGCAAGGCCGAGGGGCGCGCGGTCGTGGCGGCGGCGCCGGAGCTGCAGGGTCACCCGGGCCTGGAGGGCGTCCTGGACTGAGGGGTCCCGCCAGCCGGCCGCGGGCCCGCCGCGATATGAGCGGGCGATGTCCTCGGTCCTGGTCGTCGACGACGACGCTACCACCCGACTGCTGGTCGGTCGCCGCCTGGAAGCCGCCGGCTTCGAGGTGGCGCTGGCCTCGACCGGTGCGCAGGCCCTGGAGGTCGTGCGCGAGGGTTTCAATGGCGTGATCGTCCTGGACCTGATGCTGCCCGACCGCGACGGCCGGCAGCTCCTGCCGATCCTGCGGGAGCGCTGCCCGGACAACCCGGTCATCATCCTGACCGGGCACGGCACGGCCGACGCCGCCCTCGACTCGCTGCGCGAAGGCGCCTTCGACTTCCTCGACAAGGCCACGCTCGCCGAGCGCCTGCTGCCCACGGTCAAGCGCGCCTCCGAGACGACCTCGGGCGCCCAGGGCTCGGGTGAGGCCGGGCCCGACCTCATCCTTGAGGGCATCGTGGCCCGCTCGCCCGAGATGCGGGCGGTCAGCCGGTCCTTGCAGAACGCCCTCAACTCGCGCGTGCCGGTGATGATCCGCGGGGAGAGCGGGACCGGAAAGGAGCTGATCGCCAAGGCGATCCACGACCACGGACCCCGTCGCGACGGCCCCTTCGTGGCGATCAACTGCGCGGCCATCCCCGAGAGCCTGCTGGAGGCCGAGCTCTTCGGCCACGAGCGAGGGGCCTTCACCGGGGCGGTCGGTCGAAAGCGTGGACGCTTCGAGCTGGCCCGCGGCGGCACGCTGATGCTCGACGAGATCGGCGAGATGGAGCCGCGCATCCAGGCGAAGCTGCTGCGGGTGCTGCAGAACGGCGAGTTCCAGCGCCTGGGCGGCACCGAGACGCTGATCGCCGATGTGCGCATCATCAGCGCCACGCACCGGGACCTGGAGGCCGAGGTCGAGGCCGGTCGGTTCCGCGAGGACCTCTACTACCGGATGGCGGTCTTCAGCATCCACCTGCCCGCGCTGCGCGAGCGGACCGGCGACATCGCCCTGCTGGTGGACCACTTCCTCCAGGACTCGGCCCGACGCGAGGGGCGGGTGATCGAGGGCATCGATCCCCTGGCCCGGGAGCTGCTCGAGTCCTACAGCTTCCCCGGCAACGTGCGGGAGCTGCAGAACGTGCTGGCCTACGCGGTCGTCTCGGCGCGCGGGCCGACGGTCTCGGTCTCGGACCTGCCGGTAGCCTTCCTGCGGGCGGTGACGATGGAGCGGCACCGCGCCGTCCGAGTCGATCAGCCTCCGGTCGAGCTCGGCACCGGGATGGCTCCGGGGGCCGCGCTGGCACCTCTGGTTGAGGCCGCTCTCGAGGTAGCCACGGAGGTGGGGGGCGCCGACGAGGTCTTCCCGACTCTGGCCGAGGTCGAGGGCCGCCACATCGCCCAGGCCCTGGAGCGCGCGGAAGGCAACAAGGCCCGGGCCGCCCGGATGCTGGGCATCAGTCGGGCGACGCTCTATCGGAAGCTGGCGGGGGATGCCTGAGTATCAATACGCAACACAAATCGGGGCGCATGTTCCATTTTGGATCACGTTCTTCGATTGTGTTTCGAAACGATGCGCTTTGCTGATTCGGGCCAGACCATCGATTGTGGGCCTGTGGAGCCATTTCTCGGTTTTCCGAGTGTTGGCACGGAACGTGCTTTAGCTTGTCATGCCGTGAAAGCGGCATCCGGAGGGGTTGATCCTCTCCGCGACCATTCGCCCGGTAGACCCCACCCGCCGAGCGTAGCGCGACCCCTGGGACCCGAGTTGTTGCGCCACGTCGGGGAATGACAGATGAAGCCCCGTGGGTCGGGGTCCCGGGCTCATGGTCTCCTCCTCCCCGGAGGTTTCCATGAGGTCACAGCCGAGCGCTCGGCGCGGATCGAGCGCCTCCATGGGATTAGAGGGCTGGCAGACAACGCCATCCACCCCCAGGGAGGTCCCCGTGATCCTGCTCTCGCTCGTCTGCGCCGTCGCCTTCGCCCAGGACGACCTCGCCGAGTTCACCACCGCCGAGAAGGGCGCGGAGGGGGCCGAGAAGCCCGAGACCGACCTCTCCGCCGAGTTCGGCGGCGCGCTGGTCAGCGGCAACGCCATCTACTACTCGCTCAACGGCTCGCTGGTCTTCTCCCACAAGTGGCTGAAGAACAAGCTGCGCGCCGACGCCCGCTCGACCTACAGCGCGGGCAAGGCCGACGGCGACGGCGACGGCACCCTCAACGACGCCGAGCGCTCCATCGCCAACCAGGAGCTGGCCCGCAAGTTCTCCAGCGACGTCCGCTACGACCGCTACCTGACCGAGCGGGACGCGCTCTACGTCTGGGTCGGCGGCATGCACGACCCCTTCGCCGGCTACGACGTCCGCGTCCACGAGCAGCTCGGCTACGCCCGCGACGTCGTCAGCAACGACAAGACCAAGCTCAGCACCGAGGTCGGCTTCGACTGGGCCCACGAGTTCTTCACCGAGCCCCAGGCCGAGGGCAACAACTTCCTCGAAGACAGCGACACCTACGAGAACGTGCTGGCCGGCCGCGTCGGTGTCGGCTTCTCGCACGCCTTCAACGAGAGCGTCTCCTTCACCGACACCGTCGACACCTACGTCAACGTGATGGATCCGGCCGACACGCGCGTCCTGAACTCGGCCGCGCTGAACACCAAGCTCAGCGGCACCTTCTCCTTGAAGCTCAGCCACCAGCTCACCTTCGACAACGTCCCGGTCGAGGGCTTCCAGAAGCTGGACCAGACCAGCATGGTGACCTTCGTGGCGTCGATCTTCTGATCTCCTCGACGGGGAGGCCCGGGGCCGGTACGGCGCTCCGATGCTGACCTCCTTCGACGCGCTCGCCCTCCGCCCCGAGCTCCACGAGGCCCTGGCCGCCGTGGGCTACCGGGAGCCGACCCCGATCCAGGCCCAGGCCCTGCCCGCCATGCTGGAGGGCGTCGACGTCATCGGCCAGGCCCGCACCGGCAGCGGCAAGACCGCCGCCTTCGGCCTCTGCCTGCTCAACCGCCTCGACCTGGACCTGCTCCAGCCGCAGGCCCTGGTGCTCTGCCCCACCCGGGAGCTGGCCGACCAGGTCGGCGCCGAGCTGCGTCGGCTCGCGGCGCGCCTGCCCAACCTGCGCATCCTCAGCCTCTGCGGCGGCCAGCCCAACCGGGACCAGAAGCGCGGTCTGGAAGGCGGCTGCCACGTCGTCGTGGGCACCCCTGGGCGGATCCGCAAGCACCTCGACACCGGCGGACTGCAGCTCTCTGCCCTGCGGGTCCTGGTGCTGGACGAGGCCGATCGGCTGCTGGACATGGGCTTCCAGGAGGAGGTCGACGCCATCGTCGCCGACTGCCCCGAGCAGCGGCAGACCCTGCTCTTCTCGGCGACTTTCCCCGAGGAGATCGAGCGCCTCTGCGGGCGGGTCCAGCACGCCCCCTACCGGGTCTCGGTCGAGGCCCAGGTCGCGCCCGAGCTGCTCCGCCAGATGGCCTTCCGCTGCACCCCCGATCAGCGCCACCCCACCGTCGCCCGCCTGCTGCGGGCCTTTCGACCCTCCTCCGCCCTGGTCTTCTGCGAGACGCGCGAGGACTGCGAGGACCTGACGGCCTTCCTGGCACACCGAGGTGCGGTGGCCCTGGCCCTGCACGGCCAGAAGGAGCAGCGGGAGCGGGACGCGGCCCTGATCCAGCTCAACCACGGCAGCGTCAGCGTCCTGGTCGCCACCAACGTCGCCGCCCGCGGTCTGGACATCCCCGCCCTGCCCCTGGTCATCATCAGCGAGCTCTCGCCCGACCCGGAGAGTCACCTGCACCGCATCGGCCGCACCGGTCGGGCCGGAGAGGCCGGGTTGGCGCTGAGCGTGGTCGCCGGCGCCCGCGAGCTGGCCCGGCTGGAGGCGATCGAGACCTTCATGGGCCTGCGCATCGAGCGAGTGATCACCCCGGACGAGGGCGAGGGCCTCTCCTTCCTGACCCCGCCCAACCGCACCCTGCTGATCCTGGCCGGGCGAGAGGACAAGATCAGCCGCGGCGACGTCCTGGGCGCGCTGGTCAAGGAGGGCGGGCTGCCTCCCGAGGCCATCGGCCGGCTGGACCTGGGGCGCAAGACCTGCGCGGTCGCGGTGGCGAGGGAGCACGCCGATGCAGCCCTCCGCTACCTGCAGAGCGGTCGGGTGAAGGGCCAGCGCGTGCGGGTGACGATGCTGAGCTGAGCGGACTAAGAGCGTCGATGTCCACCCCCACCGTCCCGCCCTCCGTCCCCCGCGCGCTCGTCGGCTACGTCGACAGCCCGGCCACCCCCTCGCTGGACCCTGCGCGGCTGGGTCGGGTGGAAGCCCAGGCCGACGGGCCGCTGCACGCCTGGGGGTTCACGACGATCCGGCTTCGCTACACCGTCGGCCACCACGGGCTCGACGATCGCGGCGGGCTGAAGATCGTGATGCGATTCCCCTACGACGGGGGCGACTGGCAGGTCGAGGACCCGGCGGCGCCCAACTTCGTACGCATCGAGGCCTCCCGCCCCTGCCTCTTCCGCTCCGAGTACAAGGCCTTCGGAGACGCCCGGCCCTGGTTCCGGGTCTTTCGCCTGCAGCTCACCGGCGGCTGCCTGGGCGAGGGCGACACCGTCGACATCGTGCTCGGCGAGCGGGGCGGAGGCTCGCCCGGCTTGCGGGTGCAGAGCTTCTGCGAGGACGCCTGGGAGCTGCGGGTCCTGGTCGACCCCTGCGCGACCGGGCACTTCCAGGAGGTCCCCGGCGGGGTGGCCTTCCCCGTCCTCCCCGGACCGGCGCGGCGCTGGCGGGCGGTGCTGCCCGGTCGACGCCTCCCTGGAGCGCCCTGCTGGCTGGGCCTCAAGGCCGAGGACATCGGCGGCAACCCGACCTCTGTCGGCTTGAGGCGGCTGCGCCTGCGGCCCTCGCTCCCGGTCGAGGGCCTGCCCGAGCTGGTCGAGGCCTGGCCCGGTCGAGCCCTGCGCCTGGAGGGCTTCACGGTGCGGGCGGAGCGGGGCGAGGTGCTGCGCATCGAGCTCGAGGACGCCGACACCGGCGAGGCGCTCGGCGCCAGCAACCCGATGCTCGTCGCCGAGCGGCCCTCCTGGTGGGCCGATCTGCACGGCCAGTCCGGCGAGACTGTCGGCATCAACAGCGCCGACTCCTGGTTCCGCTTCGGCCGGGATCTCTCCTTCCTGGACGCCTGCGCCCACCAGGCCAACTGCTTCCAGATCAACGCGGCCTTCTGGGAGCAGCTCGACGGCCTCGCCCAGCGCTGGGAGCAGCCCGGCCGCTACATCACGCCGCCTGGCTACGAGTGGTCCGGCAACACCGCGGTCGGCGGCGACCGCAACGTCTGGTACCGCCGCTCCGGCCGGCCGATCCGCCGCTCCTCGCACGCGCTGCTGACCGACCACGGCGACGCCGCCAGCGACGCCACCACCGCCCATGTGCTCTTCCAGGCCCTGGCGGCCGAGGAGCAGGTCGGCGAGGTCGTCGTCGCCGCCCACGTCGGCGGCCGCCACGCCGACCTCGCCTACGCCCACGACGGCCGCTTCGAGCGGGTGGTGGAGATCCACAGCGCCTGGGGCACCTTCGAGTGGCTGCTGCTGGACGCGCTGGCCCTGGGCCACCGGGTGGGCGTCGTCGCCAACAGCGACGGCCACAAGGGGCGGCCGGGAGCCTCCTGGCCCGGGGCCGCGACCTTCGGCGCCGTCGGCGGCCTGACCGCCTGGACCTCCGACGAGCTGAGCCGCGACGGCCTCTTCGACGCCCTGCTGGCCCGCCGCACCTGGGCCACCAGCGGCAGCCGCATCGATCTGGACGTGAAGGTGCGCCAGCAAGGGGCCACCCGACGCTTCGACCAGGACCCGGCGGTCTTCCCCTCGGCCTCCTCCTCTCCCGCCGAGGAGCTCGGCCACGGCGACATCGCCTCCACCCGGGCGAGCCGCTCGACGGTGCGGGTGCGGGTGCGGGCGCCCTCGGGGCTGCTGCGGATCGAGCTGCGGGTGGGCGCGAAGACCGTGGCGAGCTGGAGTCCGCCCGTCGGGGAGACCCGGCGCGTGCGGCTGAGCTGGGAGGGGGCCGAGTACCGCGGGCGAGGCCGCCAGACCTGCTGGGACGGGCAGGCCAGCCTGCAGGGCGCGGAGCTGCGGCGGGTCGAGTCCTTCGCCAGCTGGAGCCCGGAGCCCGGGCTTCACGTCGAGGGCGAGCGGCTCAGCTGGGAGGCCGTCACCACCGGCAACCGGGGCGGCTGGGATCTCTGGTGGTCGCCTCTCGGAGATCAGCACCCCTGCCTCTCCGTTCGCACCGGCCCGGCCTCGCTCGAAGCCCGCTTGGACCAGCTCCCCGCCGAGGGCCTCGTCGTGGAAGCGGGAGGCCTGGGCCGTCGCCTCAGCCTCCAGCCGCTGCCCGAGGAGCCCCTGCCGCGCGACCTGGACCTCGACGTCGAGGTCGAGCACCTCCCCGCCGGCGACACGCCCATCTGGGTCGTGGTGAGCTGCGAGGACGGCCACCAGGCCTGGTCCAGCCCTGTCTATCTCTTCCCCGAGGCCACCCGATGAGCGAAGCCCCCTGGCCCCTGCGCGTCAGCGATGGCGTCTGCCTGGACACCTCCCTGGTCCTCCCCGAGGGCGAGCCGCCGGCCGGAGGCTGGCCCGCGGTGCTGCTGGTCCACGGGCACGGCGAGGACGGCAGCAAGGCGATGACCCTGGATCGCGGCCGCCGCCTCGCCGGGAGAGGGATCGTTGCGCTCTGCCTGACGGTGCGCGGCCAGGGGGCCAGCGAGGGCCTCTCCTTCCACCTCGGCGCGCGCGAGCTCTTCGATCTGCTCGAGGTGATCGACCTCCTGATGGCCCACCCGGCTGTCGACGCCGAGCGCGTGGCCGTCTGCGGCAGCAGCCAGGGCGGCTGGCACGCCTGGATGGCCGCCTGCTGGCATCCGCGGGTCCGCACGGTGGTCCCCGAGAACATCTTCGTCGACTACGCCGACTTCGCGCTGCCCCAGGGCTGCCTCTCGACCTGGTTCTTCACCCGGACCATGCGCCGCCGGGTGATGAGCGCCGGCCTGCAGGACATGGCCCGCCAGTGGGCCATCGCCGGGGAGTGGGAGCGGCTGACGGCCTGGCTCTCCCCGATGTCGCCCTCGGTGCACGCCGGGCGCATCCGCTGCCCGGTGCTGGTGGTGCACGGCTGGCACGATCTGGGCATGCCGGCGAACCCCATCCTGGCGACCTTGGAGGGGCTCCGCTCCCCCTGGCAGCTGGCGATCGGGGGCGGCGGGCATGACGGGCAGGACGACGCCGAGGCCCTCCGGCAGCGCACCGCCCTGGTCGACGCCTGGTTGGACCACCACCTCCTCGGCCTCGGTCCGGCGCCTGCGCCTCGCCTCGTCACCTGGGTCCAGCGGCCCGGCTGGGAGCATCGCAGCGCCGCCTCCTTCGGCCCCGAGCGGTGGGAGACCCTCTACCTGCGGCAT
>DDSR01000089.1 GCA_002343455.1 Deltaproteobacteria bacterium UBA2385
GCCCCCCGCCGGTTCGACACGATCTGGTCGCGCTGCTGCCTGAAGGGGGGGAGCTGCTGGAGGGTGGACGGCGCTGGGTCCGTCTGCCTGGCGGGCGACCGCTTCTCGTCGACGATGCCTGGGCGACGGAAGCCGGCGGAACGGTCCAGGACACGGTGCACGACCGGGTGGAGCAGCTCACCTTCGACAGCGTTTCTGGGAGCGGGTCCACGGTTCAGCTCGCCTTGAACGCCCCGATGCTCTTCCACCACGAGGACGAAGGGGAAGAGTGGTACGGTCCGATAGAAGCGATCATCGATGACCTCTACCAGCGGGGCGTTCGCACGGTGCGACACCCCGGACTGGCGCAGATGTTTCTCGACAAGTTGCTGAACATGGGTCGAGACCCCAGCACGCCGATCCTCCGCGAGGCGATGTCCACTCCCACCGATGTCGCCAGCCTCGTGGAAGCCTCAAGCTCCCTGTCCAAGCTGCTCACCCTGGCGCCGCTGCTCCGCGCGCGGCAGATGAAGGTGATCGTCACGATGCTCACGCTGGGCGGCGGCTCCACCCCCTCGCCCGCCGAGACGCGGGACTCGGTGGACGGGGTGGCGGGCAGGCTGCGAAAGTCACCGGCGGTACATTGGGGCGAGGACTGGTCCGGGACCGCCCTTACCGACGACTGGACCAAGGCGGACGTGCCCTTCAACCGTCGCGTGGGAGACTGGGACACGACCACCATGGACCCGGCCAACCCGTGCAAGCGGCTGATCTACCGCTGGGTCAGCCGGGCCCTCGGGGCCTGGCTGGATGCACACGCCGACGAGCTGCAGGATGTCCTGGCCGGCATCGAGATCTGCAACGAGGTCGATGTGGTCCAGGTCTTCGAAGCCGACGACAAGCCGGGCACCGAACAGGTGTTGCCCCAACACTGGGGGGTCCTGTACGCCGACTGCGCGGCAGAGCTGCGGATGCAGTGCGACTGGGTGCCCCTGTGGCTGCCGGGCCTGGCGACCTACCTGGAGGACGGCGTCGAGGGAAGCAAGGACGCATGGACCTTCTGGGGCAAGGTCAGCTTTGCGGGGGAACTGATTCCGGTCATCGACGGCTATGGGATCCGCCAGGATCTCAACGCCGACTATCGTCGAAAGAAGGCCTCCGATGCCGGACTGCGCCCGGCGGGGGCCATGCTGCAACGCATCGCCTCGCTGCTCGGGGGGCGGAAGGTGGAGGCGCAGGTGGTGTGGCCCGAGGGGTACACGCGCAACGACCTTGCTGAGACCCGGGCTCGACGCACGGTGGGAGACCTGATGGCAGCCGGCACCTGGCCCGTGCAGAACCATTTCTGCGCGGTCGAGGTCGCCCTCTTCGATCCGACCGCGGGTCGGGACTCGGGCTTGACCCCAGAGCTGGACCTCGTCCCCAGCGACTACCTGTACCTGCTCTTCATCGACGGCGTGCCGGGGTGGAACGAGCCCTCGGTGACCAGCACGGCCACGCCGGATCCCACCCCCCCGGCCGCGCGGGTCCGGCTGTACCTCCGCGGCGAGGGCACGGTGCTGCAGATCCCCATGGAGGCATCCTCGATTGTCGAGGCCGACGCAGGCCGAGACGCCTTTCCGTCGGTCTCCATCGCCTGGCCGCCGGACGAAGCCCTTCCCATCCTGAACCTGGCCAGCTTGCGCTACGTCGAGGTGGTCGTACACCGCGGAGCGACGCCGGTCCTGTTGTCCAGCTCGACCCGCTTGCAGGTGGAGGATGTCAGCATTCTACCGATCGGGGTGGGATGAGGTGCTGGTGCTCGCCCTCACCCTGTTCGGCTGCGAGCACACCGCTACCACCCTGGAGTCCTTCGACCTGGACGGGAGGCATCGTATCGCAGAGGACGGTTTCCCGGTCTACGACTGCTCCATGCCGCCCGATGATGCGATGATCTTCAAGTCCCCGACCTCGTGGATGCTGATGAACTACACCTCCACGGGGTTTGGGGCGTATGTGTACATGCTGTCTACGTTTTGGCCGCTGAATGGGGCGAGCGAAAACTTCCTTCCCAACATTTTTGGCGGCGACGAGTTTCCGGATGTCCGTGGCTACGCGGTCGCAACCTCCGACCTCGAGACCCACGGTGGCTATGAGCGTCATCCGACCGAGCTGCAGGGCGAGCAGCTCAGCGACACCGATCGTATCTTTGGATCGAATCCCAGCTACAATGTCACTGCCGCCATCAACTGGGACACCCCCTTCCCCGAATGGTCCTGGATCCTCCAGGCATCCGAAGCGATCTCCCCGGACTGGTACCACCAGACCTCCTACTGCCTCTCTCGCATCCGCCACGACCGGCTGGCAGGCCAGTACACCTTCTGGAGCGACCAGGAGTGGTACGACAGCACCGAGTACTTTCCGCCCTTCACCGTCACCATCATCTTCGATGCCCAGAGCAGCACGATTCCAGGGTCATTCAGTTCCGGTCCCGACTGGGGCAGCAGCGGCTCCAGCTACCTCTACGGGAGCTGCACGAGTGATGTGGGTTGCGCGCGCGACTTGGGGAGATCCTACACCGGCTACAGCGACGCCGTGAGCCAGGACGAGCTCTGGGGCGAGGCCGCCAGGCCAGGGGCGGAGGAGGAGGAATGACGCTCTCCCTGCTGCTGACGCTGCTCGCCTGTAGGGGAAAGGACAAGGCCGTGGAACCCACCGAGCCGACCACACCCGCCACCTCCAACCAGCTCCCGACCTACGCCTGCCCGCCCCCGCCCGAGGGCGCGCGGGTATTCTCCGTCGGCACGGTGGTCGCCGAACAGGCCTTCGTCCAACTGTCCGGGAGGGTACAGACAGACTGGCCCGAAGAGTACGCCTGGAACCTGATGGCCAGCGGCATCTCCTACACCCACGAGGAGTCCTGCGTCGACCTCGCGCCCATGAACCTCTACGATCGCGACGTCAAGACCGGCGCCGCGCCCGGTGAGTTCTGGTTCGAGCTGGCCCTCAACGTCCCGGGCACCAAGGTCGAAGACTTCCTCGGCCTCCATCCCCAGGGCGACGGCAACATGAACCACCCCACCGAGGCCAACCACGAGCTGACGATTGGCTGGCGAGACAAGGACGACAGCTACGCCCGCTTCGTCTCGGCCCTCTCCCAGGGCTGGACCCGCTCCGAGGTCTGCGTCGGCCAGGTCCGTCCCGACTACGTCTATCTCACCGTCCTCTGGGACCCCGCCGAGGGGCCCTACCGCACCAACGACTGGGTCCGCACCGACCAGCCCATCTGGTTCGACATGGAGCTCTGGCGAACCGGCGGCGGTGATCCCAAGGACCCCACCGGCAGCGCCCACCGCTCCTGCATGGCCCTGCACTGGTACTTCTGGCCCGACTTCTCCGACAAGGACCCATGGTGGCTGTACTACCGAGACTACACCTGGGCTGGAAAGGAGGAGTGAGGTCGAGGGGTGGGTCGTCCGCCCTGCGGCACGAGCTCGAGGCCGAAGAGCGGGGACGGCGGCTCCCCGCTGCG
>DDSR01000190.1 GCA_002343455.1 Deltaproteobacteria bacterium UBA2385
ACCGCGACGAGCGCGGCCAGCAGGGCCAGGGGGATGGCGACGAGCACGCTGTCCTCGCTGCCGATGACGCCGATCTCCCAGGTGCGCTCGGAGAACGGAAAGAGCAGCATATGGCCGGCGCCCTCGTGGAACTGCAGCAGGTCCAGGGCCAGGTGCAGAAGCATGCCGCCCAGCAGCAGCAGGAAGGCGCGGGCGCGGCCCGTCGGCGGCAGCAGCAAGCTGAAGATCGAGGCAGCCAGCGCCATGCCGAAGGGCTGGTGCATCGGGTCCCAGCCGTAGAGCAGGCCCATCGGCAGCGGGGTCAGCTTGCTGTGCAGCTCGCCGAAGACGATGGCGGGCACCCGGGCCAGGACGTCGGGCAGCAGCGTGCCGGCGACGAAGAGGGGTAGCAGCGGCGCCCGCCGACGGCCGACCAGGGCGAAGCCCAGCAGCAGGGCGACGCTGCCATGGGTGATCAGATCAGGCATCCGGTTGCACCCCCCGCAGGCGCAGGTAGCCGGCGCGCACCGTGAAGAACCACGGCGCCGCGCCCATCGCCAGCAGCAGGCCCAGCAGGGAGAGGGCCTGCTTGTAGATCCGCCGATGGTGGATCTCCCGCCGCAGCTCGACCACGGTGCGGTCCGCCGCGCGGAAGTGCCCGACCAGGGTGATGACCTGGCCCGGCTCCAGGCCCCGGGCGTCCCCCTCCACCTGCACCCCCTTCAGCACCCGCGAGACCTGGTAGCGCTCCGGCCCGTCGACCTGCGTGACGATCCAGACCGGCAGCACCACCCGCCGCCCATCGTTGGCTTCGGGCACCTCCAGGCAGGCGCGGATCCCGTCGGGGACCGACTGCACCCCCAGGCTGTATCGGTGGCCGAGGCCCACCAGGCCGAGCACGGCGGCCAGCACCATCACCCAGCGCCAGCGCTCCACCTGCCCGACCCAGCTCGCCATGAGGTGACCTAGCGCATGGGGAGGGGCGTAGCCAATCAGGGCCCACGGAGTATGATGAGCTGCGGCGAGGCGTTGGATGTCGGAGAGCGGAACGCGCAGCCTCCTCTCCCTACCCGGGGTCGAGGGCGACGAGGACGAGGAGGGGGCCGAGGCCCCCGCTCGTGGCGCGGAGACCTTCGCCTTCCTCGACGACGCCGAGGCGCTGGGCCAGGGCTCCTCGACCGCGACCGTGCCCAGCAGCTCCTCCTCCCCCGCCGCCCAGGGCGGGGACGACTTCGCGCCGCTGCTGCCCGGCTACCGCCTGCTCAAGCGCATCAGCCACGGGGGGATGGGCGAGGTCCACCTCGCCGAGCGCCTCTCCGACGCCGGGGTCGCCCTCCGCTGCGCCGTCAAGCTCGTGCTCGCCAGCAAGCGCGACGACACCATGCTCCAGCAGCAGATGCTGGTCGAAGCCACCATCGTCAGCGAGCTGCGCCACCCCAACATCGTCAGCATCATCGACGTCGGCCGGGCCGGCGACCACCTCTTCATGGCGATGGAGTGGGTCGATGGCTGCGATCTGCGCACGCTGAACCGCCTCGCCCGCAGCAACGGCATGGGCATCCCGCTCAAGCACGTCGCCTACATCGCCCGGGACACGCTGCAGGGGCTGCACCACGCCCACCAGGCCAAGGGCAGCGACGGCCGGCCGCTGGGCATCGTGCACCGCGACATCAGCCTGGGCAACGTGCTCGTCTCGCGCCACGGCTCGGTCAAGCTGGCCGACTTCGGCGTCGCCCTCCAGGGCAGCGGGCTCAGCCGCCTGCGCATCGCCGGCAAGCCCCAGTACCTCGCCCCCGAGCTCTACCGGGGGGCCCGCGCCTCGGTCCAGTCCGACCTCTACGCCATGGGCGTGCTGCTCTTCGAGCTGATCACCGGCCTGCCCCTGATGCCGCGCAACCTCTCCTTCCCCGAGATGCAGCAGCGCGTGCTGACCCTGGACCTGGACGCCGTCCTGGCCCAGGACCTGACGCTGCCCGACGGCGTCGAGCCGATCCTCCGCCGCAGCCTCGCCCGCGACCCGGACGCCCGCTTCGCCTCGGCCTTGGAGATGCTCGAGGACGTCAGCGACTTCAGCTACGAGAGCGGCCTGCGGCTGCTGGACGCGCACTTCGCGCGCTACGTCGAGCGCTGCCTCGAGACCCAGGCGCAAGGCGAGTGAGCGGCACGGTCCACAAGGGCGAGGCGCCCCCAGCCCGCGAAGGAGACGAGCCGCTGACGCGGGCGATCGAGCGCACCCGCCGCGCGCTGGAGCGAGCCCGCCTCTACGGGGTCCACCACCCCGAGGCCGAGGCCACCATCGATCACGCCTGGGAGGCCTGGCGCGAGGCCCTGAGCGGCGGCCGCAGCCTGGTCCTGGGCGCCGGGCTGGACGGCCTGGCCTGGTCCGGCCGGGTCCTGGTCCCCGAGGACGAGGACCGCGAGGGCCTGGGGCGCCTGCTGCACCGCGAGGGCATCGCCGAGCTGACCGTCCATCCGGTGCTGACCCGGGCCGAGTTCTCGCGCTTCCTGGACGTCGTGCGGGTCAACCTGGGCCTGCCCGAGCACGAAGAGGAGAACCTGGAGTCCCTGCTCTGGCAGGCTCGCATCGAGGGCCTCTCCTTCCGGGCGGTGGCCGCCTTGATGGAGGCCGAGGCCATCTCCGGCGACGCCATCCGCTACCTCCAGACCCGCCCGGACAGCCGGTTGGCGGCGCTCGCGGCAGGCGGCTCGGCGGCGGGCCGGGCCACGCGGCTGGCCGGACCGGGCGAGCGGGTCGCCGACGACACCCTGGTCCGAGCCGTAGCCGAGGGCGAGCAGGAGATGATCGCCGGCGAGGACGGGGCCTGGGACGTCGCCGACGAGCCCTGGCAGCGCGCCCTGGCCGAGGCCGAGGCGGAGGCCGCCGCCGCCGTCGCCGAGGTCGCCCGCGAGCTGCCGGGGGACCAGATCCGCCGGGCCAGCGCCATCCTGCTACGGGCCGCACGAGCGGACCGCGAGGAGCTCAGCCGCGACGAGGCGATGAGCCTGGTCTCCGGCGCGGTCGACGAGGTCTTCCGCCACCACGACACCTTCGCCCTCGCCCAGCTGATCCACCTGATCCGCGCCGAGAACGAGACCAGCGGCGATCCCGCCCTCGGCAGCGCCCTCCGCGCGCTCCTGGGCCGCAGCACCCTGCCCATCCACATCGCGCGCCTGCTCTCCCAGGCGGGTCCCGACGCCGACCCCGCCGCCACCGACGAGCTGGCCGTCTACCTGGACGACAACGCCACCCGCGCCCTGATCGAGTGGAGCTTCGCCGACGCCTCCGAAGGCGCGGCCGGGCGTGGTCGCTGGCTGGCCAGCGGGCTCGGCACCGTCCTGGCCGAGCGCGCCCGGCACTGGCTCTGGCGCGAGGGCGGCGACCCCACCCTGCTGATCCCCGCCGCGATGCTGCTGCGCGGCCTCGACGCCGACGCCGACCGCCTCAAGCGCCCCGCCATGCTGCGGCACCCGGCCAGCCGCGTCGGCGAGATCGCCCTGGAGTGGTACCGCGAGACCGGCCTGCCCAGCACCGACATCGGCCAGGTCCTGGACCTGCTCGAGGACCGCCGCCCCCGCATCCGCGCCGCCGCCCTGGGGGCCCTGGCGACCGCGCCCTCGATCGAGCTGCAGCCCTGGTTCGGCCAGCGCATCACCACCCAGGCGCTGGACGGGCGCAGGCCCGAGCTGCAGCGCGACCTCTGCGTGGCCTGCGGGCGGCTGCTGGGGACCCGGGCCCAGCGCAGCCTGCAGCTCCTGCTCGATCGCCGGCTGGGCCTCTTCGCCGGGAAGAAGGAGACCAGCGTCGTCGAGGCGGCCGCCTTCGGGCTGGTCGCGATCGGCTCGCCCGAGGCGCGCGCCCTGGTCGAGGAGGGCGCCAAGAGCTGGGTCGGCGCCAAGGCGCTGGCCTGCAAGGCGGCCCTATCGGCCAAGGAGCCGGCATGAGCCCCCCCCAGGTCGACGGGACCGAGCAGGATCGCGAGCGCCGCCGCCGGGTCATCCAGCACGCCCGCGACCTGATCGTGCACCTCGACGCGCTCGGTCGGACCCTGAAGGTCCACTCGATCGAGAACTCCGCCGTGCGGGTGCAGCTCGACAAGATCTCCGCCGACCTGGGCGCCCTGCAGTCGACCGAGACCGAGCTCGCCTTCGTCTTCGCCGAGGGCCACGCCTTCGTCAACGGCGTCTGGCTGCGCGCGACCCGCCAGAGCTGGGAGGCGGCGCTGCTCTTCACCAACCGGCTCGCCGGCCTGAAGGCCCGCGGGATCGTCATCCAGCCGGGCTCCATCCAGGAGAGCACCCTGCTGGGCCTCGGGCGCCTCCTGCGCGTCGACGCCGACCCCGACGCCGTCGCCGCCGAGAGCCTCCCCGGCATCAAGCTGCTGCCCATCCCCTCCGCGGCCGACCAGGCCCGCTCCGGCCAGAGCCGCACCCGCCAGCTCGCCCTCGAGATCTTCGACGAGGGCGTCGTCGTCGTCGATCGCTCCCGCCTCGCCCGCTTGGACCTCTACGCACGGCGCCGGCAGCGCGCCCTCGTGCTCAGCCTGGTCCAGCTCGCCGAGGACGGCTTCGAGGACCTCCTCGCCCTGACCGCCCTGCGCGACGCCAGCCTCGCCGGCTCGGCCCACGACCTGATGACCTGCATCTACAGCCTCTGCATCGGGCGGGCCCTCGATCTGAACCGGCGCGACCTCGTCCGGCTGGGGGTGGCCGCCCTGGGCCACAACCTGGGCGAGGCCCTGATCGACAACGACCTCTTCTCGCTGCCCCGGGCCTTCCACGCCGAGGAGCGCGCCCGGGTCGAGCAGCACCCCCTGCTGGGCATGCGGCACATCCTGCGCGCCTACGGCTTCACCCCCGGCAACATCGACCGGGCCATCGTCTGCGCCGAGCACCACATGGGGGTCGAGGGCCCGGTGGGCTACCCGACCCTGGGCCTCCCCCCCCACCTCTTCAGCCGCATCATCGCCGTCGCCGACTGCTTCGACGCCATCGGCTCCAACCGCCCCCATCGGGCCGGCATCCCGCCAGACCAGGCCATCAAGGTCCTGCTGCGCGAGGCCGGGACCCGCCTGGACCCGATCCTGGTGCGGGCCCTGATCCGCGTCGTCGGTCGCTTCCCGCCGGGCGCCTGCGTGGAGCTCGACACCGGCGAGATCGCCGTCGTCATCGGCCCCGGCGCGGGGCACACCCCCCTCTCCCGGCCGCGGGTCCTGCTGATCACCGACGAGGACGGCTTCCGCCTGGAGAAGCCGGTGGCCACCGACCTGGGGGAGCGGCACTCGCGCCGCCGCGCCTGGCTGCGCACCATCGCGCGCACCCACGATCCCCGGCGACTGCGCGTCGACGTCGCCGCCCTGCTCTTCGGCCCTCGGGAGGAGCGCCCCGCCCGCAACCTGGACCGCGAGCTGATGCCGCCTCCGGGTGCGCCGAAGCCTCCCGACCCGGACGAGGCGCCGCCTACTGGGCGCCCTTGACCACCGCGTAGGTCTCCAGGAGCTGGTTCATATCCGTCTGCCGCAGGTCCATGCCGCCGGCAGGCACGAAGACGATCGGCTTGCCCTTGAGGGCCTCGGCCACCTTCAGCTTGACGATGTTGCGCCCGCCCGTGCCCGACAGGGCCCGGGCGCGCTCGGCGATGCCCTTGGCCTTGGCCCGCTGCTCGGCCAGGATCGCCTCGGCCCCGCGCTGGCGCTCGTAGTAGATCGCGTCGGCCGAGAGGGTCTTCTTCTGGGACTCACCCTCCGCCTCCTCGATCGCCTGGTTGACCACGCCCTTGGCCTCCTCCATCTCGCGGCGGCGCTGCTCCCGCGCCGCCTCGGTCTCGGAGTTCAGCCGGGCGGCGTCCTGCTCGGCCACCTTCTTGTCGCGGATGATCTGCTCGTAGCGGTCGTTGAAGCGATGCTCGCCCAGCAGCACCTGCACCACCTGGATGCCCTCGGGGTTGAGGTAGTGGTTGAGGAGCATGGCGGCCTCCTCGGCCTTGCGGAAGCGGATCCCGGCGTCGTAGTACTGCTCGCTGGCGAGGCTGTTCAGCACGTCGCGGATGATCGTGCGCGAGACCGGGCGGACCAGGGTCGCGCCCACCGCCTGGGTGTCGGGCCCGACGAACTGCAGCAGGTAGGGCGCCTTGGTGCCGATGACGCTCCAGGCCACCGTCACGTTGACCGAGATGTCGTTGCCGTCGATCGTCTTGAAGCGCAGCGAGTCGTCGCCGTCGCGCTGCTCGCTGCCCTCGCGGCTCATCACCACGTTCTGCAGGGCCGTGTCGTAGAGGTACCACTCGTTGATCACCGGCGCGAAGAAGTAGGTCGCGCCGGGCGCGTAGGGCTCGGGCACCACCCCCTTGGGCTCGACCAGCCCCAGGTTCGAGACCCGGACCCCGACCTCGGTCGAGCCCGTCGAGTAGGGCACACAGCCGAGCATGGCGGCCAACACCAGGGAGAGCATGTTCATCGTCACCACCCCGAGATCATGGTGTCGAGGTCCAGCGGGTTGACTCCGCCCTGGCCGCTCGTCGGGATGACGATGACCTGCGCGTTCTGCATCACCTCGGCCATCTTCAGGCCGACCATGTTGCCGGCCCCCGTCGAGGACAGCGCCTCGTTCTCCAGGCGGGTGCCCTCGGCCTCGGCCAGGGCGACCAGCAGATCCCCCTCGGCCACCGTCTGCCGGTAGTACAGGTCCGCGTCGGCGCGGATCTTCTTGATCTCCGAGCGCCCGCGCTCCTTCTCGACCTCGATCACCGCGGCGCCCTCGGCCAGCACGCGGTTCTTCTCGGCCTCGCGGCTGGCGGCGATCGCCTCGGCGCGGTTCTTGAACACCATCTGGTCCTGGATCTTGCGCTGCTCGATCGCCTCCTGGTAGCGGCTGTCGTAGGTGTAGTGCCGCACCATCACGTTCCAGACCTGGATGCCCGAGTCGGCGATGTCGGCGGCCAGCAGCTCGCGGGCCTCCTCGCCCTTCTGGCGGCGCAGGTGGCCCAGGTAGAACTCCTCGGCGTTCAGCTCGCCCAGCTTCTGGCGGAGCACCTTGTCGCTGCGGGGGAGGATCAGCGAGCTCTCGTAGAGGTTCCCGGGGCCGACCGAGGTGATCACCTTGTAGGGGTCCACGATGCGGTAGGCGATCGCCACGTCGACCGTCACCTGGTAGCCCTCGCTCGTCTGGATGCGGATCGACGGCGCGGTCTGCACGGCGGTGCCGCTGCTCATCTCGCTGTCGTTGAACTCCAGCCCCCGCAGCGAGCGCGAGAAGGTGTGCAGGCGCTCGTAGCCGGGCATCACGAAGTGCAGGCCGGGGCCGAGCACCTCGGGCTGCACGCCCTTGTTGGGGCCCAGGTAGACCTGGCGCACGGCGAACTCGTCGGCGGCGACCCGCGAGGTGAAGGCCGCGTACAGGAAGGACCCGCCGACCAGCACGACGACGCCGACGACGAGCAGGCCCAGCAGGCGGGCCGCGCCGCCTCCCGAGCCGGGGAGCTTGACCTTGGCAGTAGACACGTGGACTCCGAGCAGATGCTGAGCGTATCAGGGTAGCGAGGGTGGCGGACGGCTCGCCAGGCTGAGCTGGATGCGGGCCATGTCGTCCACCGTCTCTTGCAGCAGGGCGCGGTAGCGGCGGCGATACCAGGCCCGCCGCAGATCGGGCAGGAAGGGCACCGTCAGGGCCGCCGCCAGGAAGACCAGCGCCACCGGGTGATGAAGGACCCGGTACAGCGCCGCCACCAGGGCGAAGGCGAAGAGCGTCCCCAGCACCCGGGCCACCGGGTCTCCACGACGCCAGGCGTGGTAGCCCGCCTCCTCGTCGGCGTTGTGATCAATCGCCAGCCGGGTGTAGCGGGGCAGGAAGGTCTCCAGCACCTCGCGGCGCATCGCCTCCCCCTCGGGCTCGGGACCCAGGAGCTCCCGGCGCTCGGCCAGCAGCGCGTCGACGTGCTCCTCGGCGATCCGCCGGAAGCCCTCCCGCGCCTTCGCCTCGTCCCCGATCCAGGTCGGACGCGCGCCCTCCAGGCGCTCGATCAGGGTGACCGCGACCGAGTCCAGGCGGTAGGAGGAGGGAGCCATGCGCCGAAGGTAGCACCCGCGCCGCCGACGGCCAGCCGGAGCGCGCCGATGCTGTGGATCCTGCTCGCCTGCTCCCGGGCCGCGCCGCCCGGGCCTCATCTGCTCGCCGAGCTCGATGGCCGCGGCCTCTCGGGGCTCGCCGGCGCCCAGGAGGAGCTCTGGGCCCTGCCGGAGCGGTCGCCCGAGCTGCTGCGGCTCTCCGCCCGCGACGGCCGGCTCCTCGGGCGCCTGACGATCGTCGGCCTGCCCGAGGGCCTCGACACCGAGAGCCTCGCCCTGCTGCCCGACGGGAGGGTCCTGCTGGGCACCGAGTCCCAGCAGGCGGGGCGAGAGGCCGACCGCGTGCTGATCGGCGAGCGTCGGGGCGAGGAGGTCCAGATCGTCGGTGAGTGGTCGCTCTCCTACGCGCCCTTCGGCGTCCAGGCCGAGAAGAACCGCGGCATCGAGGGCCTCTGCGCCGCCCATGGCGGGGTCGTCGCGGTGGGCGAGAGCGTGCTGGGTGAGCCGCGGGCCGCCGCCGCGTGGATCGGGCACCCCGATCGGGCCGAGGTCGTGCCGCTGCGCCTGGGGCTGGTCAGCGCCACCGGCAAGCTCTCCGCCGCCGACTGCCGGCAGGAGGGCGAGGGCATCCGCCTGTGGGCCATCGAGCGGCACTACGAGGTCATGCGGCTGTCCACCTGGCTGCTGGTCGGAGAGCCCGGAGACGGAGTGCTGAACCCGGAGAAGAGCTGGGAGCTGGGGGCGCTGATCCCCGGGGAGCCCAACCTGGAGGGGCTGGTCGTCATGGAGGACGGCGGCGTGGTGCTGATCAACGACAACGACTACGGCGGGGTCAAGGGGCCCAGCCGGGTTTGGAGGTTGGGACTTGACTCGCTGGGGACGGGTCGATAAGCGCCCCGCGTCTGGGCGATTAACTCAGCGGGAGAGTGCTACCTTCACACGGTAGAAGTCACTGGTTCAAATCCAGTATCGCCCACCATTCCGAACGGACCCCTTTGATCTCGGTCAAAGGGGTTTCTTCGTTGCGCATGGCCTCTGCCAGAGAACGCTGCTTGTTCCAGGGATCTCGCAGGTTGATCATCAGCCTGCCGTTGCCCATTTCGCAGTTCGAACACAGCAGATCCAGCAGCTGGCGCTTCTCGGTGACAGAAGCCTCATTGTAGAGCTCATACGCCCGGTTTCCGATTTCGAGCACCTGCACAGCCAGGTCGAGGTTCTCGCGGTCGGCCTTGTTGAGCCGCTGCATGGTCTCCACCAGGGCCGTGCGCTCCCGGTCCCACTCCTCCCGGCGACGCTGGAAGAACTCCTCGTCCACCCTGCCCTCCAGCTTGTCCTCGTAGGCCTTGTCGATGAGGTGGGTCAAGCGGTCGTAGCGCAGCCGCGCGGCCTGCTGCCGGGCCTCGGCATCGGCCTTGATGCTCTTGCGGGAGTCCAGCAGGACCTCGCGGGCCAGCTCCATGCCCTTGTCGCCCAGGTGCAGAGCCCGCAGCACCGAGCCGAACATGTCGACCAGCTTCTCCTCGCGGACGAAAGGCTCCTTCTGGCAGTTCCGCGAGCAGTGGTAGTAGATGTACTTCTTCTTCTGGATCTCGGCGACGACGGCCAGCCCGCAGTGGGCGCAGCGGATGAGCCCGGAGAAGGCAAACTCGTGGGTGTTGACCCGCGTGTCGTGGTGCCCGTCCAGCCGGGCCTGGGCCCGATCGAAGAGCGTGACCGAGATCAGCGTGGGGTCCTTGCCATCGTAGAGCACCCCATCCCACCAGAACTGCCCCGCGTAGAGCGGGTTGCGCAGCACCGAGTGGATGGTGCTCTTGGTCACCACGCCGCCGTGTTTGCCCTTCATGCCCGCCTGCCGTACCCAGGCCACGATGTCGTCGATGGACTGGCCGGCGGCGCAGCGCTCGAAGACCCCGGCGATGAGCGGCGCCCGCTCGGGGTCCCGCACCAGGGTGCTCTTCCCGGCCTCCCGGCGGTTGAGGTAGCCGATGGGCGCCGGGTTCGGCCAGTGGCCCTCCTGGGCCTTCTGGCGCATGCCCTTGCGCACCTCCTCCGACAGGTTGTCGATGTAGTTCTTCGCCATCAGCACGCGGATGCCGTGCATGAACTTGTCGGTGGACCGGCTGCCGTCGGACAGCACCACGCCCTCCTTGGCGAGGTGGATCTCCAGGTCCATGTCGTCCAGGCGCACCCAATCCTTCAGGTTCCGGTAGAGGCGGTCGGTCTTCTCGACCAGCACGACCTTGCAGGTCCTGGTCTTCTTGAGGAAGGTCACCATCTCGGAGAAGGCGGTGCGGCCGGCGCGCTTGGCGGTCTCCACGTCCACGAACTCGTGCACGACGTCGAAGCCCTTGTCGGCGGCGTAGGCGACCAGCAGCTCCTTCTGGGCGGGGATGGAGTAGCCCTCGCGCTCCTGGTCCTTGGTGGAGACGCGGGCGTAGAGCACGGCCTGGCGGCGGGCCGGGCGGGCCGGCTCCTCGGGGGTGGCGCGGCTGCGGCGGGGGCGTGTGGCCCAGCGGCCCTTGGTGGTCTTCGGTGCGGGCATCGAGCAGCGTCTCCTGAGCTACACCGCGAACCAGGTCTCGGGCGCGCGGCCAGCCGCAGCGACGACCTGAGTCCGGACCACGTGGGTGTCCTGCCCGATCTGGCCCGAGCTGAGGTTCGCCGGTGGGTTGTCTCCGAACACGCCACGATACCCGAGGATCACGCTGACCTCCGCCTTAGCAGCATGCTCCGCCGCCCAGGAAGGGTCCGTCAGCGCATAGGCCACGAGCTTCCGGGCGCCGCCGCCGTCCCCGCTCGGCACCCCGAGGAAGTCCAGCAGCCCGAGGACATAGAGGTTCCAGCCACCGCGGGCGGGCACGAAGTTTCCTGTGTGCACAGCGCGCACCGTCGCGGCGAAGGCATCGAGCCGGTTCGCGACCGTGGACCACTTCCCGCGCGGCGTCGCGCCGACGTAGAGCGCGCCCGTCGGGTCGTCGACGCGCAGCCTTCGGAGCGGGATGCCGACCCCAGCGCTGTCCGCCAGGTGAACTCGGTACACCCCCTTGTGGTTCAGCTCGGCGAAGCTTCGGGCACCCCTGTTCCGGATGTCGTCAAGGTCGTAGGGTCCTGTCCAGGTCATGGCGTCTACTCTCCTCGCCCTGAATTTGTCTAGGGCCTGCCGGGTCTGTTGAAGTCTGGCCAATCTTGCCATAATCTCCCGGGCCTGCACGCCGCGCACCCAGGAAGCCGCCATGGCTGACGAGATCCTGACCCTGAAGGAGGTCGCCGCGCTCCTCAAGATCGGGGAGCGCACGGTGTACCGTCTCGTGCAGGAGGGCCGGCTACCCGGCTTCAAGGTGGGGGGAGCCTGGCGCTTCCACCGAGCCCGCCTCGACAATTGGATAGACACCCAGACCGAGGCCGCCGGTAGAGCAGCCATGTTTCCTGACGAGACCTCCGAATCCGACGATTGAACGAGGCCACTATGCTTGGACTGACCCTTCGTGAAGAATTCCGCGGCAGGCGGCTCAAGGGCACGCAGATCGAGCTGCCCGACGCCATCAAGATGGGCGCGGCGGAGTTCCTGCGCATCACGTACCCGACCGGCGACGTGCTCACCGCGGTCGAGGCCATCGGGCCCAACCAGGGGCGCCCGGTGGTGCTCATCGGCGAGCGCGGCCAGGGCAAGTCGCACCTGATGGCTGCGCTGGTCCATGCCCTCAGCGACTCGGCCGCGACCCGCGACTGGCTCGCGGCCTGGGCCGACCGGCTCGGCAAGCCCAAGGTCGGCGAGCTGCCCCTGCGCACGGGCATGTTCGTCATCTCCGAGAACCTGCACCGCCAGGGCTACAAGTACCTCTGGGACCTGCTCTTCGAGCGGCACCCCAAGGGCGAGTACATCAAGGGCAAGTGGGAGGCTCAGGGCGACAAGAAGACGAACGTGCCCGGCTACGACCTGCTCAAGGAGATGTTCGCGGCGCGACCGACCGCCCTCGTGCTGGACGAGTACCAGACCTGGTTCGACGGCCTGACCGACAGCAAGAACCAGAAGTCCCGCACCTGGGCCTTCAACTTCGTCCAGATCCTCTCCGAGCTGGCCAAGGAGCACCCGGAGCTGGTGGTCCTGGTGGTGTCGCTCCGCAACGGTGACTCCGAGGCCTTCCGCCAGATCCACCGGGTCACCCCGGCCCTGGTCGACTGGAAAGGCCAAAGCGCCAAGCGCGACCGCCAGCGGCTGCTGCTGCACCGGCTGTTCGACAACCGCCTGAACATCGATCCGGCCCACATCGAGCATGCGCTCAAGGCCCATGTCGGCGAGCACCTCCGGCTGGCCGACGTGCCGGCGGCCGAGCATGACAAGGTCCGCCAGGACTTCGTGGAGGCCTGGCCCTTCGCGCCCCACCTGATGCAGCTCCTGGAGGATCAGGTCCTGGTCGCCACCAGCGCCCAAGAGACCCGAGACCTCATCCGCATCCTCGCCGACCTGTTCAAGCGGCAGGGCGACGAGCACCCGATCCTCACCGCCGCCGACTTCCGCCTCGACGACGAGAAGAGCGGTGTCGCCTCCCTGGTCGACTCGGTGGCCAACCAGCAGCTTCAGAGCCTGCGCGAGAAGGCCCTCCGCAACATGCAGTCGGTCCGCGACGCCGTCCCCGACGTCGGCACCGTGGTGCCCCACGTCGCGGAGATCGTGTCCTCGCTGTGGGTCCGCTCGCTGGCCGTGGGCAACCTCGCCGGGGCCACGTCCGCGACCCTGCACGTCGACGTGACCCGCGCCAAGGCCATCGACGACAACACCTTTCAGGACGAGCTGAACCTCATCGTCGAGAACAGCTTCAACATCCACCTGCAGGGCGATCGGCTCATCTTCCGCGACGAGGAGAACCCCCAAGCGCGGCTGATGGCCAGCGCCCGCAACGACAAGCTGTTCGCCAGCGGCGCGGCCATGGCGGGCCAGGACCTGGCGCAGCTCGCCAAGGAGGTCCGCTACGTCGTGGGCGACACCGCCGCGCAGCAGTACCGGGTGGTGGTGCTGGGCCGCAACTGGCTGACGAAGCCCTGGGACGACCTCGACGAGTCCGAGCGGCCCGAGCGGTGGACCGATCAGCGCATCCCACTGGTGGTGCTGCCCGAGTGCCCGGACAAGGTGCAGGCCCGCCTGGGCGCCTGGCTGAAGGAGCACCTCCAGAAGCGCCGGAACACCATCCGCTTCCTGCTCCCGATGGATGGCCTGCCCAACGCCTACTACGACCGCGACCTGGTGGTGCTGTCCCGGGCCATCTGCCTGGCCGAGGCATGGAAGGTCGGCAACGCCGAGTACCGCAAGCTCAAGACCCGGTACGAGGGCGAGCTGCGCAACGTGCTCAAGAAGCGCTTCGACCGCTTCGCCGTGCTGGACACCTGGAACTTCGGCGACCCCAGCCAGTGCGCCTTCCACATCGTCGCCCACAAGGCGCAAGGCGCCGCCATCCCCGAGGCCGTCGACAAGCACGTCCGCGAACAGCTCTTCATCCCCGAGGACTTCCAGGAGGTGGTGACGGCCGCCGCAGAGAACTCGGACAGCGTGGCCAAGCTCCTCGACGAGCTCCAGGAGCCCCGGCCGAACCAGGCCGACTGCATCGCCTGGACCGGCGAGACCCTGGTGAAGGAGAAGGTCGAGCGGCTCTGCGCCAAGGGCGTCATCGCCATCGACCTGCGAGGCAGCCAGTACCTCCAGGCGAAGTCGGGCGAGGACGACGACAGTGCCTGGCGGCGAATCAAGGGCAAGCTGGGCACCGGCAAGCACCTCGAAGAGACCAAGCTCCTGTTGCCCCAGGCCGTGCCGCAGACGGGTGGAGTGACCACCACGTCGACTGAGACCAGTGGGGACACCACGGGCACGGCTGGCAACGGCGAAGGCTCGGGCGGTGGCCTCGGCGGTGGAGAGACCACCACCGGCGGCGGTGACGGCGGCTCCAGCTCCACCGACACTGGTGAAGGCAATGGCGGGGGCGGGACGACCGGTGGCGGGAGCATCTTCGGCCCGGCCGCCACCAGCACCTTCTCCGCACCCGCCACCTCCAGCCTCAATCTGCTGTCCAAGGTGGAGGCCTGGGGCATCGGCAACTTCACCCAGGTCAAGAAGGCCTCGGTGACGGTCGAGGGCCTGACGGGCGCCAAGCTTTCGGAGCTGCTCAAGAAGCTGCCCGATGGCGTGACCTATGCCCTCACTGTCGAGAAGGAGGACTGATGGCCCTACCCCTCGACCTGCTGCGGCGCCTGGAGGGCAAGCCCGCCAGCGAAGCCTGGAAGGCCATCGCCGACCATGCGTGGGACATCTTCGACGACTCGCTGGACCCCATCAACCCGATCAAGGACCTCATCCGACGCGACAAGGCCATCGGCGACGTCGACCTGTTCCTGGCGACGGCCGGCTGGGACCTGTGGGAAGCCTTCGGCACCGCCGTGACCCGCACCTCCAGCGCCCTGGTCCAGTGGTGGGCCGAGCGCGAAGGCGGGTGCGCAGTGCTGATCCTCGACGCCCTGTCGCTGCGCGAGGCGCCCTGGATCATCGAGGGGCTACAGGCCCGCGATTACATCGTGCACGAGATGGGTGTGACCGGCGCCGAGCTTCCCGCCGACACCACCCCCTTCGCCAAGGCCCTCGGCTTCGGCTCTCGGTCTTCGCTCTACAACAACGGCGCCGGCGGCGCCCACAAGCTCACGGGCGCGCGGACCGAGGCCCTCGACTGCGCCTTCGCCGACGCCGCCGCCCAGATCACGCCGGACCCGCGGTGGGTGCTCTGGCACGCCTGGCCCGACAGCCAGGTCCACCAGCACGCCGAGCACGGCAGAGGGCTGCAAGAGCTGGCCAAGGACGCCGAGCATCAGCTCACCTCCGACGGCTTCTGGAAGCTCATCGAGAAGCTGACCCAGGGGCGGCGGCTCGTGATCACTGCTGACCACGGCTATGCCGCGACCGGCCTGTTCCCCGACATCGCCGACGACGACCAGGTCAAGCACATGAAGGACCGCTTCAAGGCGGGCCGTTCGACGCCGGATGACGGCAGCGACAGTCCCTGGGTGCCCCCCATCGACCTGGTGCTGGACAGCCCGCATGGCCGGCACCGTTACGTGGTCGGCCGCCGAAAGTGGCGCGTCGCCGGCGGGCACCCAACCCTCGCCCACGGTGGGTTGAGCGTGCTCGAGGTCCTGGTCCCCTTCATCGACATTTCCCGAGCGGAGTCCTGACAATGGCGAAGAAGAACAAGGCCGACATCCTGGCGGAGGAGGTCAAGAAGGCCGTCGGCGCAGGCCGCGTGGTGGCGGTCGAGACCGTCGACTTCTCCGACCCGAACCGGCCCCTCACTTGCCTGGAGGTCGACTTCCCGATCATCCCGGTGAACGAGCTTGCGGCCGTAGAGACAGCCTCTGGTGCCGGGCGAAAGCCAATCTATGCAATGGCGAAGTGGTGGGCACGACGGCCATCGAGTGTCTTTCGCGGTCTATTGCTGTCGGCTTCCATGAAGGCCCCGCAGGACCCACTGGAGGCAGGCAAATCCGTATGGGACGTCTACTACGCCAACCATCAGAAGATGAAGGCACTCTCCCACATTAAAGTGGTCGACCCCTTCATGGGGGGCGGAACCACAGTGGTTGAGGGAAGCCGCCTGGGCATGCAGATGCTTGGAGTGGACCTGAATCCGGTGGCGTGGTTCATCTGCAAGACCGAGCTCGCCCAGGTGGACAAGCCCGAGGTTGAGGCCCTTCTTGCCGAGGTTGAGGCTGTGGTCAAGCCCCAGATCATGCCCTTTTACGCCTGCGATTGCCCGCGAGGGCACAAGGGTACGTGGACCCGGGTGTCCACCGGCAGGGTAATGGGGGACGACTTCGATGCGCTTGCGCTTACCCCCGACGAGCGGAGGGACTACCGCTACGCGGGCCCCGAGATCATCTACGTCTTCTGGGCCAAGCACGGCCCCTGCCAGGTCACCGGCTGTGGGCACCGCACGCCGATCATGTCCTCGCCAGTCGTGGCGGTGAAGTCGATCTCCACCCGCTCCTGGGCACTCACCTGCCGAAACGCGATGTGTCGACGCGCCTTCGACATTGAAGAGAATGACGTGCGTATGGCACCGGGCGTACCACTTGTGGTCGCAGGGACTGAACGTCCCTATACCATACCAACCAAAGTGCATTCCCTTCACGCGTCGAATTCCATTCGCGTCGACATCACCTGCCCCGCCTGCGGTCATCGACATGAACAATTAGACCTGCTAGATAGGTCCGCTGAAAGGAAAAAGGTCGAGCTTTCACTACTTGTACACCCGCGTTGGCTCGCTGGTGAGTCCGCAACTGCTTCAGATGGTAGTCCATTCGGGGGAACAGCAACATCGACCCCGGACGCAACGGCAGCCTGGTGCAGGGCACGCGCGCAGCGAGCCTGGCTCTTTGAGGTCCGCGGAAGGCTTCCGGATGAAGTGGCGGACCCCCTTACCGGCACGGCCATCAAGACCGGAAAGCATGGCGGGACGGTGCCCAAGCGTTCAGCCTACTCATGCGGCGCATGCGGCACAGTCCAGGATGTCCTGGATACGGTCAAAGCGTCCGGCACCACCGGGCCGGTCGCCGCATATGCGGTGCAAGGCTACTGCCCAGAATGTGACTCAACCGGCGCTGCCTACAACGGACGTTTTTTCGCAGCTGCGGAAGATTCGACACAGTTTACTGCAGCAGCTCAAGAGTGGCACTCCAGGAAGATCGATGACCTGAGTGCCTTCTGGCCGAAAAGCGAAATCCCCTACGGTTTCATGACTGCTCATGCTAACGGAGACATTAGGGAAGGGCACGGATTCACCCACTGGTGGACGCTGTTCAACGAACGGGAGCTTCTGGTAGTCGCATCGCTATTGAAGGCAATCACCACCGTAGGGCAGTACCCGCAGCATGTACGCGAGGTCGCGCTAAATCCAGTCCTGCGCTTCTTGCAACACAACAACATGCTTTGTTTCTGGGATATTCAGCAGGACTGCCTCGCGCCAAGTTTGAGCAATCAGAACTTTCACCCAAAAAACACAGTAATCGAGAATTCTGTCTTCGCCAGCTTGGGGCGAGGCAACTTCAGGAGCAGCGTATCAAAGCTTCGGGATGCGCTGGACTGGACCAACGACCCGTGGGACTTGGCATCGAACGACCGACTCTCTGCGAGCACCGCCAAACTGTCGGCCCGTCTGACCGGAAAGAGCACACACGTTCATCCTGGTGATCACCCGAGAGAATCTCCTATTGGACTCGGCAGTGCCACAGACCTGGCGTCGCTTAGCGCAGAGTCGATCGACCTCGTGGTTACAGACCCCCCCTTTGGTGGTCTTCTTCACTATTCCGAGCTTTCAGACTTCTTTTACGTTTGGCTGCGGCTGGTGCTGAAAGACCGCTATCCAGACAACTTCACGACTGAGTACGTGCCAAAGTCCCTCGAAATCGTCGAGAATCGTGCTCGTAACCCGGACGATCCTGCAGGGTTCTATCAGCGCCTCCTTACCGCCGCCTGGACCGAATCGGCCCGCATCCTCAAGGCAGGAGGTATCCTGGCTTTCACTTTCCACCACAGCGAAGACGAACCCTGGGTGCAGGTCCTCGAAAGCCTGTTCGACGCTGGGTTCTACCTGGAGGCGACCTACCCGATCCGCAGCGACGAGACGAAGGGCGAGGGCGAGTTCGGCGCTCGCAAGGTCGAATACGACATCATTCATGTCTGCCGCAAGCGAACCTTCGAGCCCACGCCGGTGAGCTGGGCGAAGATGCGGCGGGTGATCCAGCGCGAGGTCCAGCGCCTGAAGGACCTGCTCCAGCACCACCAGCGCGAAGGCCTGCCCGAGGCCGACATCCAGGTGATCAAGCGCGGCAAGGCACTGGAGTACTACTCCCGCCACTACGGGCAGGTCTACGAAGCCGAAGGGCAGGCGCTGTCCGTCAAGGACGCGGTGCTTGGCGTGCTCCAGGTGATTGATGAGCCTTCTGACCCCAGTGTTGAGCACCCTCCGGTGATTGCCTCGCCGTACACCCGTCAGCTCCTCCGCATGTACCTGAACACGACGGAGCAGCCGCGCAATCAGGTCCAGAAGTTCCTCCGCGGGACGGGCATCGCCCCCAGCGAGTTCGAGGATCGCGGCTGGATCTACGAGGACCGGAAAGTGTTCTACCTGACGCCCTTTGTCGATGTCGCCCAGGCCTGGCAGCGCAAGCACCGCGTTGGCATGGTCCACGACTACGACCAAGCGTCCTGCCTCATCGGGGCCTGCTTCGAAGGCAGCGGCATCAAGGCCGAGGACACCCTCTCGAATCCCAACTTCAAGCCCCACCCGGCCCTCGGCTCCTTGCTCGAGTGGTTCTGCACCCGGTCGAAAGACCCCAAGGTTCGCACCGCGGCGGGGCGCGCGGAGCGCCTGTTCAAGACCTGGCAGGCCAGGCACCAGCAGGTCCAATCGACCCAGATCAGGATGTTCGGCGATCCCGGAGGCGACACATGAAGCTCCTCCGCAACAACACCGCCTGGACGCGGCGCGGCTGCTCGCTATTGTGGGATCCAACCGCCCTCGCCTCGCTGGCGAAGCCGCAGGAGGTGGTCACGCTCCGGCAGTTCGCCGCGATGGCCAGCGGCTGGCCCGGCGACCTGCCCTCGAACGACGGCCGGGCCGTTGTCGTGGTCGGAGTCGAGGGCTGCCTGGACGCACTGTCCCCCGATGACGCGATGGAGTGGGTCGAGCGGGACCTGCGCCGCCTCATCTTCGCCTTCAACGACGAGTACCAGGACGACGCCGCCCTGGTCTTCTGGCTGCCTTCGGGTCGGGACCGGGTGCACTATGCCCTCGCCTCGGGCGAGTACTCCTGGTCGGGCCTGGGCGACGCCCGGCTGCCCCTTGGCCACGCGCTCTGGGCCGGTGCGCGCGACGACGCCCACCGCATCTTGCTGGGGGTCGCCGACGCCGACGCCGAGGGCCCGGGCTGGGTGGGCATGTACCACCCGCGCATCTCTTGACGGGGGCCGCCGTGGCGCTGCAGCCAGGACAGCGGGTCCGCCACCCAGAGTTCGGCGAGGGCGTCGTCGTCGCCGCCGAACGGGGTGGCCTCGTTCGCGCCTTCTTTGTCCTCGGCGAGCGCCAGGTCCCGGCGGCATCGATCCACCCGCTGCTCACCCGAGCCGAGCGGGTGCTGGCGGGCGTCGAGGGATCGGAGGCTCGGCTCAAGCGCGCCTGGCTCGCCCTGGAGGCACGCTCCCTTCCCCTGATGGAGAGCGCGGCGGCCCTCACCTCCGCCCGCATCGACCTGCTCCCACACCAGGTGGTCCTCACCCATCGCGTCGCCACTGCGTCTCCCCGACGCTACCTGATCGCCGACGAGGTCGGGCTCGGCAAGACCATCGAGACCGCGCTCATCCTGCGCGAGCTGCATGGGCGCGGCGAGCTTCACCGGGCACTGATGGTCGTGCCCGCAGGCCTGGTCAACAACTGGCAGCGCGAGCTGAACGACGTCTTTCACCTCGACTTCGAGGTCTTCGGCAGCGAGGGCGACGTCACCGACCGCAAGACCAACGCCTTCGCCCGGCACCACCGGCTCATTGCCAGCATTGACACCCTCAAGCGCCCCTCGCGAGTCAAGCGCCTGCTCGATGCCCCGATGTGGGACCTCGTCGTATTCGACGAGGCCCACCACCTCACCGCCTACCGGAGCGGCCAGAAGGTCACCAAGACCGAGAACTACAAGCTGGCCGAGGCACTGCGGGCCCACAGCCGTGACCTGCTCCTGTTGTCCGCGACGCCCCACCAGGGGGACCACTTCCGCTTCTGGATGTTGGCCCAGCTCCTCGACCCCACCCTGTTCAAGGGTCCCGAGGACATGGTCGAGAACCGGCACCGGCTCAACACTCTGGTCTTTCGGCGGACCAAGGCCGACGCCTGCAAGCCCGATGGCTCGCCCCTGTTCGCGCGGCGCTGGGTTCACACCGAGAGCTTTGTGATGAACGAAGCGGAGCGGGCCTTCTACGCCCAGCTCCAGGAGTACCTGCAAGACGGGTTCGCCCTGGCGAAGCGCCAGGGCAACAAAGGGCAGGCGCTCGGCTTCGTGATGGCCATCTTCCAGAAGATCGCCGCGTCAAGCTTCGCCGCAGTTCGACGTACGCTGCGTCGCCGCATGCTGATGCTCACGGTGCACGAGGCGATCGTCAAGGACCAGGAGCTGGACATCGAGGGGCGGGAAGCCCTGCTCGACAATGCGCGGCGACTCATCCACGAGGAGCTAGGCATCCCCGACGACGCCGTCGGGCGCGGTGAGACCGACCGGGTCCTGGCCGACCTGAAGCTCCGCATGCTCAAGAAGCTGCGCGAGGACGACCTGGCGCTCGCCTCCGACGCCGGCGCCGGCGAGGAGGCAGCGGCAGGCGGCGAAGAGATGGCCGCGATGGCGATCAGCCTCGCCCTGCCCGAGGAGCGCCTTCGCATTGCCGACCTGCTGCGCGCCTTCCCCGAGGGCCGCGAGACCAAGGTGCAGAACCTGGTGCGGGCGCTGGGTGCCCTGTGGCGGGAGAACCCCGCCGAGAAGGTCGTGATCTTCGCCACCTACCTGGGCACCGTAGACCTGATCGGTCGGGAGATCGAGTCGGCCTACCCTGGCCAGGGGGTGGTGGTGCTCCGGGGTGGCGATCACGGGGCCAAGCTCGCCGCCGAGCGCCGCTTCCGGGCCAAGGACGGTCCACGGGTGCTCGTCTGCACCGCCGCGGGCCGCGAGGGCATCAACCTCCAGTTCGCCCGCATCCTCTTCAACTTCGACCTGCCCTGGAACCCGATGGATGTGGAGCAGCGCATCGGCCGCATCCACCGATACGGGCAGCAGCACACGGCCCAAGTCTACAACCTGGTCCTGTCCGACACCATCGAGGGGCGCATCTTCCTGATGCTCGACGAGAAGCTCAAGGAGATCGCCAAGACCCTGGGGAAGCTGGACGAGAACGGGCAGGTCGCCGAAGACCTGCGCTCCCAGATCCTCGGCCAGCTCTCCGAGCGCATCCGCTACGACCAGCTCTACCAGGAGGCCCTCTCCGACCCGGAGCTGCGCCGGACCAAGGAAGAGCTCGATGTCGCCCTTGCTCACTCGAAGGAGGCACGGTCGGTGGTGTGGGAGCTGTTCCAGGATCTCGACGGCTTCAACCTGGACGACTACCGGGCGTTCTCCGACGTGTCCGCCGGCCTGGACCGGCTGGCGCGCTTCCTTCGCGTGGACCTCGATGCGCGCCAGCGTTCGCTCGTCCGCATCGACGACAGCACCCTGGAGGTCCGAGACCAACAGGGGCACCGCGTGCAGCGGTTCACCACCGATAGGGACGCCGCGCGCTCGCGGGATGACGTCGACCTGCTGGGGCTGGACCACCCAATGCTGCAGGAAGCCCTCGCACGCCACGCTGCCCTGACGCCCGACGAGTTGGGCGTCGCCGTGCAGGGCGAAGGCGACGGCCCCGCTGTAGCGACCTGGTGGCTCGTGGAGACCCAGGGCGCGGGCGGCGAGCGGACCTCCCGCATCGTTCGCTTGGGCGTCGACCCCACGGGGGCCCGCAAGCCCCAGGTCGAGCGCCGCGCGGAGGACCTGTACCTTCGACCTCCCGCCGAGCCCTTCCTGGACCTGGCCAGCCGGACCGACCTCCTGCACGAGCACATCGAGCCCATGCTCCACCGCGAGCTACGCCACCGCGGCATGGTGCCGGAGTCAGGTGGCTTCCACGCGGAGTTGGTCGGGTGGGTCGAGGTGGCCGCAACTGTTGCACCTACCCGGACGCGACTCGACTTGTCGCTGCCGCCGAGTGAGCCGGACGCCATTCAGGTGGCGTTGAAGGAGCGCGCGAATCATGGAGCCCTGACATTGCCTGAGGTCGCCTCGATAGGGGAGCGCTTGAGAGTCCCTCCCGAGAGGGTATTCGGGGTCCTGATGTCACTCTGTGGCGAAGGCGGATCTTTCGTGATGCGCTTCCATTCGCGAGACTCCACCTCCGCTGAGCTGCACCCTTCGCACGTCATCGAACGACTACGACGACATAGGGTGGGTCAACCCGACGAAGAGCCTGGTTGGGAGGATTGGGCGGCCAGCGTGCGCGTGGCTTGGTCACTCGTCGACGCGGGGGAATCGTGAGTTTCCCCGTAGACGACGAGAGCCTTCTGGCCTTTGGCCGCTATCTGGCGGGACGGCGCCCTTTCGCGCTGCGGGTATTCCTTTCCCAGACAGAGGACGAGTTCATCGATGCCGTGGAGGAAGGGCTGGAGCACGGTATTGTACAGCTCGAAGGGGCTCGAAAGGAATACGCGAAGCTCGGAGAGCTTGGACTATCTCGCACTCTCGCCGGGACTCTGACGGAGTCCGGGGTGCCAGCCCACCCCGAGGAGTTCGAGAACGGGCACGTTGATCTGAAGATCAAACATCCCGCGGGCAAGCCCTTTCTCTACCTTACCGAGTGCAAGATCTGGCAGAGCGTGCCCTATCACAAGAAAGGAATGACCCAGCTTCTGCGAGACTATGCGTCCGGAAGACACAAGCGGGGATGCTGCCTCGAATTCGTCCGCGTGATGGGCACGGCTACCAAGCTCAAGGACATCCGAAACCACGTCGACCAGCACAAGCCGCTCGACCAAGTCGACAAAGCAGTAGACCACAAAACTATCAAGGGCGGTTTCGTCACCACGCACAAGCACTCAAGCGACTGGAAAGTGGAGGTCTTGCACGTCGCCTGCAACCTGTTCCAGCCGCCCAAGGAGTAGGCGCGCATGGGCCACATCCGCCTCGGCCGCCTGCCGCGCACCCAGAAGTGGAAGGAGGTCGTCGCCCTGGTCGGCGGCGAGGGGAGCGCTGCGGCCATCGCCAACGCGACGATGTCGGCCGCCGAGGACAACTTCCAGCAGGGCTCGGCAGATCCGCTGCTGGTGCACACCGTCTGGCTGCTGTCGCAGCTCCCCGACGCCGCGCGGAGCGACGACTTCCCGCAGGTGGCGAGCGCGCTGGGCCTGTCCGTGCCGGCCAACGCCACCGCCACCGACATCGCCGTCGCCATCGGCGAGGCCGTGGATGCCCACGCCCGAAGCCTGGACGGGCCACGCACCGACCTCGGCGAGATGGCGCGGCTGGCCGCCGTCGAGACCCTCGCCAGGGCCCTGGAGTCTTCGACGCCGAGCCTGTTTGGTCCTCGACCGAACGAGGCCCAGGAAGCCCTCAAGCAGCTCGGCACCGAGAAGCAGTTCGGCACCCTCTCGCGCGAGTTCTTCGGCCGCCTGACCGAGCGCGTCCTCACCCACTTCGTCAGCAAGGAGCTGCCGCTTCACGTGGGGGCCGGGCGTCGCTTCGACTCCATCGACGAGCAGCGAGCCTTCCAGGAGTCCATCGGTCTGCACGCCCGCCAAGCTGCCCGCATCGTGGAGGTCTACGCCGGGGCTTGGTGGTCCAAGGCGCGCTTTGAGCGTGAGCTGACGCCCGAGCGCACCGAGCGCTTCGTCGCCTATGCCATGAAGAAGATGCGCGACGAGCTGCGCCGCGGGGCGGACTGATGTCGGAGCGGGGGGCCACCTGGGTGCTCTGCGGTGGCGCTGCACGCCCCGGCACGCCCGACGACGCGCTCCGCATCAACATCGGTCCGGGCGATGGACACGAGATCGACGTGCAGATCGAGGGCATCGAGGAGCGGCTGTCGGGCCAGCTTCCCGACCGACTGCGCGACCTGGTGTGCATCGCCGCCTACGTGCTCGCCGCCGACTGCGGCGTCCGGCGTGGGACCGAAGCCACCGCGGACGATGGACTGTCCTGGCGTCGCGACTTCCGCTTCGTGATCCCCGTGGCCGAGCCGGAGTTCTGGAACAGCGTCCCTGTCCGCCGCCTCCTCTCCGACACGCTTGGCTTCCTGGCTGACGAGACCTACCGCTTCCACTTCGTGCTGGGAACCGGCCCGGCCGGGCGACAGCTGCGGTTCCTGGCGCCGGACGGGCGCTCCTTCGTGCCGCTCGCAGATGTCGAAGAGGTGATGCTCTTCTCCGGCGGCATGGACAGCTTCGCCGGGGCCGTCCAGGCCTGCCTGGTCGAGAAGCGACAGGTGCTGCTGGTCAGCCACCGGTCCTCGGACCGCCTGCATGCAATCCAGAACCAGCTGGTCAAGGACCTCCGCGCCCGCGCGGGGCAGCTCCCTCCCCGGCACGTCAGCGTGAAGGTCACCAAGTGCTCCGAGGCGCTGCGGGTCGAGAACACCCAGCGCTCCCGCTCCTTGCTCTTCGCAGCCCTGGCTGCCGGCGTGGCCTGGATCTGCGGTCGCCGGAGCATCCGCTTCTACGAGAACGGGATCATCGCGCTCAACATCCCGATCTCGGCCCAGGTGCTGGGCGCCCACGGAACGCGCACCGTGCATCCGTTGGCCATCGAACGCTTCGGACAGCTCATCAGTACCGTCCTGGGCGAACCCTTCTCCGTAGACAACCCCTTCGAGGAGAAGACCCGCAGCGACGTCGCCGCGCTGATCCGCGATGGGGGCGCAGCTGACCTGCTTCGATACACCTGGAGCTGCGCTCGGGTCCGCCACGCCAAGAAGGACGGGCCCTTCTGCGGAGTGTGCTCGCAGTGTGTCGATCGCCAGTTCGCCGTCCGGGCTGCGGGCATCGCCCACGAGGATCCCGACAGCCTCTACGAGACGCGCCTGTTTGACGACAAGCTGAAGAAGGCCGTCGCCGTCAAGATGGCGCTCGGGTACTTGCAGACCGCTCGTGCATTCCGGTCCACGACCACTCCCGCGAGCTTCCTGGCGCAGTTCGGCGCGGTCTGCGATGCCGCCGGGCCGCTGGCACGTACCTGGGGTTGTTCGAAGGACGAGGCGCTGCGACGACTGCAGGCCCTTCACCGGCGCCAGGGCGAGATGGTTGCAGAGGTGCTCGGCCAGGCGCTCAAGGACCGCGCCTTCGAGCTGGGCGACGGGCCGCACCCGAGCTCCATGCTGGGCCTGTACCTCGGCGAGGGGCTCAAGAAGGGCCGCCAACTCCACGGCGTTGAGAACGACCCTGACGAGGCAGCAGCGCCCGCGCCGACCATCGAGGCAGCGCCCGCCCCGGTTGCCTTCGGACAGGTCCTGTCTCGCGACACCTTCGTGTTGAAGGAGGAGGGCTGGATCGCGGGTGAGGCAGGAGGCCACTGGTTCGTCCTGAAGGACAGTGCCGGAATGCGGCTGATCAGCCTGCTGCTCCGCCACCCCGGGCGAGCTTTCGACGTGCTCGAGCTGTCGGCCCTGGCGAACGGCGAAGACCCGAAGGTTGTCCGACCCGGGAGCCTGCCCACGACTGACCGTTCCGCGATCGCCTCGGCCCGGGATGCCATCGAGAAGCTCGCGGCCGACGAGCAGGACCTCCGCGACGCCTACATGCCGGACCTGGCCGACGAGAAGCGAGCCGAGCGAGAGGCCATCGAGGAGCAGCTCGTCCGCGACCTGAAGCTCGGCGGCGCACCGCGCGATGTTCCGCCCGAGCTGGAGCGGGCGCGGTCGAAGGTGTCTCGCGCGATCGACCGGACCCTCGAAAGCATCGGGTCGAAGCCGACCCGTATAGCGCTCAAGGTCCGCCTGGCGAACGCGATCCACAAGGGCTTCTCGGTCCGGTATGAGCCCCGGAAGGGCGAGGAGGGCTGGATCACCGAGGCCTGACGGCACGCGGGCACCAATGGGACACCGGCTGTCTTGGCGAGACAGGAATTGTTCCGCCTTCCGAGCGAACCCCCTCCAAGGTCCGCTCAATGCCCCCCTCGGCTGTTCGTCCCCTCACCCGCTCGGTCTCCCGCTTCACCGAAGACCAGCTCGACAACTGCATCACCCTCTTCCAGCCGGACTATGGCGACGAGGAGCTGACCCGGGACAAGGCCGGGGAGATCCTCCACAACGTCACCTCTGTCTATGGTCTGCTCGCCGCCTGGGCGCAGCGGTCGGACCGTCGCAAGGCCGCTCGTGCTGGTGCCGCTCGGCGCCAGGGGGTGGCCCATGGGTAGCCCGACCGCCGCCTCGGCCGAGCGCGTCGGCCTCCCCCACCTGACCGCCGCGGTCCCCACGCTGCGTGCCTTCGGCCACCCCGCCGACGCCCTGGTCTTGGACGACTCCGCCCGGCGGTTCTGCGCTGCCCTGCTCGCCCACCGCCGCTCCCCGGCCTACCGCGTTCACCTCACCGACCCCGACGCCGTCCCGTGCGACGACCTTGTCCGCGCGCTGCTCCGAGCGGCCGACCTGCTCCGCGCCGCTGGTGACCCGGAGGCCCTGGGCTCCTGGTGCGTAGCGCTCGCCGCACGCCTCGGTGCCGTGCTCGATTTCTGCGACCCCGCGGTCACGCGCACGATCGCGTGCATCAGCACCGCCGCCGACGGGACCGGCGAGCTGGTGCTCTTCCCCTATGACCCCGCCGAAGCCGCATCGCTGCCCGGCTTCGCCGATGAGCCGGCGCGTTGACGATGGAGGACGCAGGCCGATCCCCCGAGCCCATCCCCTCCCCTGGACCTTCCCGGGTGGTCGTCACTGAGCAAATGGTGACCGCCTCGCTGTTCGAGCACGAGCGGTCGAAGGTACCGACCCCCTTCACGGGCACGGTGCTGGACCTGGTCCAGGCGCCGCACGCGGTCCGGGAGACCAAGCAGGGCTCACCGGCCTGGTCCGGCGTGCGCTACCTGCCGGGGAAGAGCCGCGGCAAGCGCAACGTCGAGCGCGCCCTGCTGCTGGCATACGACTTCGACCACCTGGACCGGGCCGACGCGCAGCGCGTCCTGGGCCTCGTGCGTGAGAAGGGCTGGGCCTTCGTGGCCTACTCGTCGTTCAGCCACCGCGCCAAGGGCGACGACGACTGGTGCTTCCGCCTCGTCCTGTACGTCAGGCGGCCGGTGCGCCCATCCGAGTACGACCACGTCTGGGAGGGCGCCAACCGAGCCCTCGGCGGACTGGCAGATCCGGCCGCGCGCGACATCTCTCGGATCTGGTTCGTCGCCTCCTGCCCTGCGGAGCGGATGGAGCTGGCTTGGGTCGAGCACGCCGATGGGGACCGGGTCGACGTCGCCGCCCTGTTCGACGCACAGCCGGCGGGACCACCGGAACGACGGCGACGGAAGGCTGGCCCGAAGGCCTCGGCCAGCGGCCCCATACCGGAAGGCGAACGCAACGCGACCCTGCTTGGCCTGGCCGGCGCCATCCGGCGCCGTGGCGCGCAGTTCGACGAGATCCACAGCCTGCTGCTCGCCACCAATGCCGGCCGCTGCCAGCCGCCCCTCGACGAGGCCGAGGTCCGTTCCATCGCCGAGGTCGTCTGCCGCTACGACCCCACCTCGGCCCTCATCGCCTCCAACCTCACCGACCTGGGCAACGCCGAGCGCTTCGTCGAGACCAACCGGGGCCGCTTCCTTTACTGCCACCTGTGGGGGATCTGGCTCATCTACGACGGCCAACGCTGGAAGAAGGACGACAACCAGGGGCACATCCGCGCCGTGCGGGACCTGCTCAGGAGCCTCATGGCCGAGGCCCAGAGCGTGCCCGACGAGGCGATCAAGGCCGACCTCGTCAAGCACGCCCTCGACTCCGAGGCCAGCGCACGAATCTCGGCGATGGTGGGCCTCGCCCAGAGCTTCCTGCCGGTCGCACCCGAGCAGCTCGACGGGCAGCCCATGCTGCTCAACGTCGCCAACGGCACGGTCGACCTCCGCACCGGCGAGCGGCGGGATCACAACCGGGACGACCTGCTCACCAAGCTGGTCCCCGTGGTCTACCAGCCCGACGCCGCCTGCCCGGTCTGGGAGGCCTTCCTCGACAAGGTGATGGGCGGCAACCAGGCGCTCATCAGCTTCCTGCGCCGCGCCGTCGGCTACTCGCTGACCGGGCGAACGGACGAGCAGGTGCTGCTCCTGCTCTACGGCACCGGCGCCAACGGCAAGTCGACCTTCCTGGAGACGCTAGGTCTGCTGCTGGTCGACTACGGGGCCGTCGCCGACTTCACCACCTTCCTCAAGCGGGACAACGACGGCGCCCGCAACGACCTGGCCCGCCTGGTCGGGGTGCGCTTCGTCTCGGCGGTCGAGGCCGAAGCCGGCCGCCACCTGGCCGAGGCGATGATCAAGCAGCTCACCGGCGGCGACACCATCACCGCGCGCTTCCTGTTCAAGGAGTTCTTCGACTTCAAGCCCCAGTTCAAGATCTGGCTGGCCGCGAACCACAAGCCCGGCGTGTCGGGCACCGACCACGGCATCTGGCGCCGGATGCGGCTGGTCCCCTTCACGGTGACCATCCCCGACGCCGAGCAGGACAAGCACCTCAAGGACAAGCTCGCCGCGGAGCTGCCGGGCATCCTGGCCTGGGCCGTGCGCGGCTGCCTGGAGTGGCAGCGCGAGGGGCTCGGCCTGCCCGACGAGGTCCGCGAGGCCACTGCCTCGTACCGCGAGGAGATGGACGTTTTCGGCGGATTCCTGGAGGACCGCTGCGTCTTCGGCCCGGGGGCCACCGTGACTTCCAAGGAGCTCAACGAAGCCTACGCCCGCTGGTGCGAGGGCAACGGCGAGAAGGCGCGATCCGCGAAGGCCCTGGCCAACGCGCTGCGCGAGCGCGGCGTCCAGCCCACCCGTGGCGCCAAGGGCGTCCGCTCCTGGGCCGGGGTGCGCCAGCGCCGCGACGACGAGCCCGCCCAGGAGCCGGGTGACGGGTGGCGGATGGGTGGCGCATCCTCCGGAAGGTCCAGCGGATCGCTCTTCAGCAACGCGCCTACGGCACGCGAGGGTGAACGGCGCGATCTCGCCGAGGATCCCGAACAAGCGTCGCCAAGCGCCACCCGTCACCCAAGCGCCACCCGTCACCCCGAGGGCGACGGCTGGGAGGAGGGCGAGCTGTGACCGCCGGCGACGTGCTCATCGAGCTGGTGGCGAGAGGGGCGATCCTCTGGGTCCACGACGGGCGCCTGCGCTTCGGGGCGCCGGAGGGAGCTGTCGACGCGGAGCTGCGCGCAGCGGCCGGGGGCGTGCGGGCCGAGCTGCTCGGGCTGATCCAGGACGGCGCGGTGCTGCCGGCTGACCGCGCGGCCTGGGATCCCGAGGCCGTCCACGACATCGAGGAGCGCGCCGCCATCATCGAGTTCGACGGCGGGATCCACAGTGCGGAGGCCGAGGACCTGGCGGTCCGGCTCGTCCGCGTGGCCTGGACCCGCGCCTACTTGCGGCGGCGCTGTCCCGGCGCTGCCGTGCACCTTCCCAACGCTGACCCCGTCGACCGACCGGCCGTAGCTGTCGCAACCTTCCCAGGCCGGGAGGCGGCCCGAACCGGCTGAGAGCTGGGCCTCCCCGCCGGGAATGGGCTCGGCGGGGGGGTAGGGTCGCCATTCCACAACATCACGCACGGCCCGGGACTCTTCGGACTCACACCACACATTGGCGCACTCGTTGCCCTCCGCCCCGCAACCCCTCGATCGTCCGCGGCGAAGCCGTCCGAGCTACATGGAACCAGCAGAAGTGATGACCCCGTCTGAGTCAACCGCGGCCTTTAGGCTGTAGGTCCCATCGTCGTTCTCGAAGCAGTAGCCATTTCCCGCACCAGCCTCGCAGGCATTGGTGTATAGGGCCCAAGACGATGTGTCTGTACAGTCGCGATAGGTAAACCTGCGGGCCTCCGACGTCTCAGGAAGGTAGATAAGGAAAGTCTCATCGACGCCAGAACCGTGCGCCGTGGCACCAGAACTCCAGCTCCAATCGGGCATCTCTCCCACTGCTTCGGCACAAGATGAGCCCCGGAGGTATAGCATGGACAACCCGATCTCGAAGGGGACACCCGTCGGCGCTGCAATGATGGGCCACTCAATTTCCAAATCGCAATTGTAGTCGTCACAAGGCTGAATATCACCATCACCGTCTATGTAAAAGTAAACGTTACAGCCAGCATCTTCGCCGGTCTTGCAGTGAACCCACTCCCCCAGATCGCCGCATGTCGGAACCCATTCGTTGAAGCTCAACCACTCCCACGTCGTCTCGCAGGGCGTCAGGTTGAGCTCGTAGCTGCTGCCAATAGGGAGCAAGCCAACGTCGTAGGACCAGTAGTCGCCGTCCGAAGCGACCGCGTCGCCATTGCTCCAGTCGATTCCCGGCAGGTTGCCCCGCAGCTCTGGCGGAGAATCCGCAGGGCAGAACAGCTTGGACACCCGGAGCGTAGTCCCATCCCAGGCGACCGCGCCGTCGGCACAGTAGGCGCATTCCGGAGAAAACCCATTGCGGTAGGCCTCGATAAGCGCTGCGGCTTCGGGCTCAGTCCACTCGTTGGCCCAGAACGTGATGGCGTCAGCATCATAGAGTTGTGCCCTGTGGATTGCGCAAGCCAGCTGCTCGGGGTCAGTGCAGCCATCGCGTGAAATCGGGCCCGACGTCTCCCCGTCTCGGACACACTCGTCAACAGTATAGAGTCCGGAGTACAGGAACATCTCGAAGCGCACGCCAGCAAGGTGCTGAACCGCATCGATTGCGCCATATACAGCGTAGTCCGTGCCATAGTGAGTCGTTGAGTACAGCCCGTTGAACTGAATCTCATCGACGCCTCCAGCGATCGCCCGCCCGGCCGCCTCCGTCAATAGTGCCTGAAGCTCCGGGAAGTTCTCGGCCTCCTCCGCGTTATAGGTTTCAGGGTCGTCGATGATACGCACGCCCGGGTCCGTAAGCTGAGCCACTGTCGGCGTTGTCGAGAAGGCCGCTCCGTACGACTCGCTGATCTGCTCAATAGCAGAAAGCCACGCCTCCTCTGAGTACCCCTCGGCCAACCACTCGCTCCTAGCTGCAGCGTACTCGGAGTCTTCCAGCGGATGGTGGGCCCGCTGGTCGAAGACAAACTCACCCCAGACTCCATAGCCCACCAGCACACTCTCGATTCGAGGATCGCCATCGGTAGCGGCACCTAAGGCGCGGATCACTGAGTCATAGCGATCCAGAAAATCGACGTTCCACAGGACGGGCACCTTTGTCGCCCCGATGCCGTAGTCGGGCAACTCATACTGGACATACGGCAGATCCAGCCACGCCGCAGGATAGCTATCTACCGGCGCATCCTCGTAATTCGGAAGGACCAGGGCAACGTTGAAGAGAAGTGGTTTGCCCAGGCAGTCCGACAGAGCCAAGTAGTATTCGAGAGCCTCCTCGTCGATTCCTGTGCCGGCAGAGTCCACGAGGTCAGACAAGGGCACCATCACTCTGACCGCATCAACTGACCCGCCTCCGGCCTCCCGCAGATAGCCGTCGCTGCTGGAGCAAGAAACACACTCGCATGCTGCATCGAAGCACTCGTCGCCAACGAAGCCCAGCTCCTGCCCCACCGTCTGGAAGGCCTTGTAGGAAGTCGCAGCAGAGGAGGACCCATCACACTCCGCCGTCGAATAGGTGAGGTCCATCTTCACGAAGTGCGAGTGGTCGAGCACGCCGACCAGAGCATCGCCGGCTGCCGAGAGCGCAGAGGATACAATAAGGGGCAGATCAACTACCTTGAGAAAGGCAGAAACAACTTTGGTGAAAGTCGTTTCGGTCGCGCAGGATCCCCATGCGCCAGCTATCGCTACCGCGACTTCATACCACCCATCCGCGCTGCAGCTGTCCGCAGATAGGCACTCCCCCAACTTTCGGGTCGCCGAAACGAACGGAAAGACACACTTGTCCCACGCTAGGCCGACGAGGGAGAGGACTTGGTCTAGAATCTCTCCAGTCTGCAGCGTCGAAGCGACTGCGTGAGCTTCTGGGTCACCGACGCGCCCCTCGTCGTTTTCACCTGCCATAAAGGGGAAGTAGTGTGCGCAGGTCACCGAAACGCCATCGGCTTCCGCGGGTATGGACCACGTGTCCGATACCGTGCTGGTGTGCGACGCAGAATACATCAACTCGTCAAGCCACGGCGACTCTCCAGTTGTGAGTTCGGCCGCGATCGCCGAGAGGTAGCCCGTGACATCGGTGATCCGGAGAATGAGGTTGGGATGGGGAGGGACCCACATCAGCCCATCGATCGGCTCGTCTCCGCTCCAAAACCGTGCTACGCAGTGCCTTTCCACGTAGTTCGTGAACCGAATTTGATCTCCAGAGGTCTGTACACCAACCCTCACGGTGTTGAAGGGCGCTTCTTCCACCTCCCATCCAGGTGGCGGTGGTGGACCATCAGGGGTCTCCGAGCGCCCGACAGACTCGGTGAGTACATGTTCAGCTTCGCCATTTGCGGCGGCTGCGGAAGATTCGGTGTCGAGCCTGATCGCACCTTCCTCATCCAGAACATGGAAGAACACGTCGTCGCCGCGGACAACAGCTACGAGCCTACCAGCGTCGCAGCTTGCTGCACTATCTTCCGCCACTTCTCCGTCGCAGACGATTGCATCTGCAGCTGGGCAATCGACGGTGACGCCATCGTAGCTGCATTCGAGTTCGCTCACCGTGCCCGCAGGCGCGGAGCCACGGGAACAGGACATAGCCAGAAGGGTGCTGAGGGCCAACAGGCTATGGCTACGGTACATGGCGTGGCTCCTGCATCCGAGACTACCACCAGTAGCAGCGTCTAAGCGAGCCCCATGAAGGTCCTTCTTCGGGCTGGTGGCGGGTCCCGATTCTCGGCTGGCCGTTCACGATGGAGTCCCTACCGCTACCCCGCCTCCACCCCGACCTCCCCTATCCCGCCCAGAGGAATCCCAGCCCGCATCCCCGCCCTCAGCCGCACCCACGCCTGCGCCACGCGCGCCGTCCCGTCGAGGCTCAACCCCGGCTCCGGCCCGCGCACGATGGCGCCGCCGAGCTTCTCCCTCAGCCAGCCCGCCATGCCCCAGGGCACGGTGAGCACAAGCAGGCCGTCCTCGTTGGCGAAGCCGATCTCGCCGAACTGCCCCAGCGGGATCGTGGCGCCCTCACCGGGCGGCAGGGCCAAGGGGTAGACCTCGATGGCCGGCCCCGCCGCCGACGGCCGGCGCTCGACGGGGCCCACCATCAGCGACTCCAGGATGCTCGACAGCGGGGCGCCGATCATCTGCTCCACGGGATCGAAGCTGAACGGCCCGAAGCCGATGCGGGTCACGGGCATGGTGAGGTTGACGCGGACGGCGTCGTTGCGGCTCACGGCCGCGGCTACCGGGCGAGTCACGAGCCACCTTCCGATGCGTCCTCGCCGTCGATCTCGTACTCCTCGGGCTCGTCCTCGCCCGAGACCGCGTGGTCCTGGGCCAGGAGATCGGGCTCGACCTGGTCGTCGCCCTCGGGCTCCTCCGCCTCTTCCTGAGCGGGCTCGACCAGGCTGGCCTCGATGGCGGTTGTCAGCCCCTCGGCCACCTCGTCGAGCAGGTCGCGGACCTGGACGAGCAGCTTCTGGGTGGCGGCCTGCGCCTGGATGTTGAGGAAGAGCAGGTGGGCCTGGGCGAAGCTCTGCTCGTCCTCGTCCAGCTCAGCCCACTCGGTCATGGACCGCGTGACGGCCTTCTTGCTCCTGTGGTCGAAGGCTTCGCCGTAGAAGGTCAGGGCCCTGTCAAGAAACAGGGGGTTCTTGGTCTCTGCCATGGTGTTCTCCATGCCTCGTGGCGCGAGGCGGGATCGGGGTGGGGATTGGGGGGGGATCAGCTCGCCGCGGCCTGCTCAGGGAGCTGGCGCGCGGCACGGGCCTGGGCGGCGGCCTGCCTGAGCATCTGGGCGAGGGCCGCGAGGTTGGCGGGCTCGTTCATGAGGGCCTTGACGTCGGGGTCGGCCAGGGCCTGGACCAGCTCGGGGCTCTGGCCGAGGGCGCCCAGGACCTCGGCCATCTCGGGATGCACGCCCTTGGCGGTGAGGAAAGCCTTGGCGGCGTCGCCGAGCTGGTGCAGCGCCTGCTGGGCGAGCACGGTGCGGGCGTCTCCGCTGCGCTCTTCCGCGCGGCGCTCGTCGGCGAGCTTCACCTCGGCCAGGCGGGTCTCCAGGATGGCGCCGACGAGCTGGTCGATCTGCCCGCGCGACTCCTGGAGCTGGCGGTGCAGGCGGTTGAGCATGGCGTTGTTGACGCCCTGGAGCTGCCCGACCGAGCCCAGGACGATCTGGCCCCACTGGGCGTAGTAGTCGCCGAGCGCCCGCACGCCCTTGGCCGCGCCCTGGCTCTCGGCCAGGTCGAAGGAGGGTGCGGGGATTCGCATGGCCTCGACGCGCTCGTCGGTGCTGCTCGGCGGCAGCTCCAGGTCGAAGTTGTGGTTGCGGCAGACGAACTGGCCGCTGTCCATCAGGCGGTGGCCCTTGGGGCTCCAGACCTTGACCCGGTACCGGCGCCATTCCTCGCCGACGGTGTTGCGGCTGGCGATGTCCTTGATCCACCGGATGGCGGCCTCGGCGAGCTCGGCCATGGGCACGGGCTCGGCGCCGGGCCGCCACGGTGGGGGGTCGCCGTCATCCTCGTCGTCGGGCGGCTCGTCGAGGTCCTCGCCGACGCCGAGGTGGTGGGCGAAGGTGTCCTCGTCACCCTCGTCCTCGTCGCCGTCGTAGGCGGCGTCGGCCATGTAGGGGGCTGCGTCGGCCTCGGTCAGGTCGAAGCGACCAAGGGTCTCGTCCTGCTTGCGGTCGGTCCGGTCCTGGATGACCAGGTAGCCGATGTCCTCCGCGGCGCGGCGGATGCGTTCGGCCAGCGGGTCCAGGCCCTGGAAGGAAAACTGCTCTCGGAGCACGGGGCTCGCTTCGCTGTCGCCCCACCAAGATCACACGGCGGGCCGGGCCCGACAACCGCCGGAAATCGCCATCTTCGTGGAGGCTAGCGCACTAACCACGCATGGAAGGCCGGTTTCTTGCACCGCGGTCACCCCCCGGGAATCGCTGACCGCGCCCCGATTCGTGCGGTCAATGCCACTGACCGCACCCGCCCGCCGTCCTGACCGCGAGCGCCCGGCGCCCTGACCGCGGACGGTCGAGGGACTGACCGCGGCAGGCGGGCTCCTGACCGCGCCGGAGCGCGTCGGGGTGCGGTCAACGTGGTCAGCGAAACACGGCCAAAGCGGGCGGCGCGACCGGTCTTTCCATGCGTAGATGGTCAGCGAGGACGCGGCGCGAGGGGCGCCAGCACCCCGGAGGCGGGGGTCCTCAGCGGCCCCCGTCTCCACCTCCCCTTTCCCTCCACCTCTCCCGAAGGACCCGACACATGGCGAGCAAGACCGGCACCACCGCCCTCTCCACCGCGATGAAGGGCGGCAAGGTCAGCGAGAAGCAGGCGCAGAGCGCGCTGGGCCAGGCCGTCACGAAGATCGCGAACCTCTCCAAGAGGGCCGATACCAGCAAGGAAGCGATGCTGGAGACCGGCACGCTGGTGCTGCACACCGCCGAGACCCAGGGCTCGCTGTTCCTGGCCTCGATGGCCGAGGGCTACCTGGGCGAGGACAAGCTCAAGATGGGCTCGGTGGACCTGCGAGCGCCCGTCGGGCTGCTGGCGCAGGGCTACGGGCTCTACCAGACCATGACCGGCCAGAAGGGAGCCGGCGCCCACGTCCTGGCCCTGGGCAACGGCGTGATGGGCTCATGGCTCGCCACGGTCGCCCGCAACGCCGGCCGCACGCTGGCCGAGAAGAAGGCCGGTGTCGTGCAGCCGCAGCCCGGCGCGGTCGTGCCGGCGCCGGGCGCCATCACGATGCAAGGCCACCCGATGCTGGCGGGCCCGAGCCTGCTCCCCGAGCCCCTGCTCGCCGGACCGCAGCGCGAGGTGCTGCTCACCCCCGAGTCCACCGAGGGCGATGACGAGCTGGGCCGCCGCGGAGGCCGCGGGATGCGGCGCGGTGGCGGCGGTGGCGGCGGTGGCGGCGGTGGCGGCGGTGGCCGGCGCGGCGGCGCGGGCCGGCCGATGCGCGGCCGCGGGCGCGGTCCCGGCGGGGGGCGCTTCCTGCGCGCCCAGCCCGAGGACGACGAGAGCGACGACGAGACCTGATCCCCCTTTCCACGACTCCCCCCTTCCACCTGACTCCACCAGAAGAGGACCACCACGATGGCCGCACGACTGACCTCCCTGGGCTACGCCCGCGTCTTCCGCCACCCTCGTACCGGCGAACTCGCCGTGGACACCGACAGCCTCCGCCGCGGCGGCGGGTTCTCGGGCGTCGACTTCGGCGAGGACGACTTCGANNAGGACGACGACGACGACGACGACGAGTTCGAAGGCGACGACGACTTCGAGGGCGACGACGACTTCGGCGACGACGACATCGGCGATGACGACCTCGAGGGCGAGGACGACTTCGGTGCGCGCGGCAAGCGCCGGCGTCGCCGCCTCAACCGCCGCCTGAACCGCGTGAACCGGCGCGAGTCCCGCATCAAGCGGAAGCTCGGCAAGACCGGCGGCCGCAAGTCCAAGGGGAGCAAGATGCGCTGGGGCATGACCGCCGTGAGCAGTACCGACACGCTGGCCGCCGCGGGCTCCGCGAGCGTGAAGCTGCGCCTGCAGCACCACTTCAAGGCCCACGACATCACCTTCACCGGGTCGGCGTCGGGCGCGAAGGTCACCAGCATCTTCTTCGGCGACCGCGTGGTCTGGTCCAGCTCCGACGGCATCGACGTGTCCGTCTTCGGCAACACCAGCCTCCTGCGCGGGCTGCTCAAGGGCCAGAGCCTGCGCGCGGGCCTCGACATCACCGTCAATGGCAGCCTGACCGGCGCGGGGGACTTCGCGGTCACCCTCATCGGCCAGAAGCCGCTCAACGCCACCTGCTGATCGCCGCGTAGCGGCCGGGAGGTGAGCGGTGGCAGGCACGAGCTGTGGGACCGATCTGAGCACCCGGTCGGACGGGCGGGACCTCCCCGCCTGGTCCGTCCAGCTCAAGATGTTGCCCCTGCTCGACGCCGACGCCCCCGCCGCCACCTGGCGCATCGTCGAGGCCTTCAGCCTGTCGGACCTGCCCTTCGAGCTGCACCTGTCCTGGTCGGCCGGGAGCGGGGCCGGGGCGGAGTGCAAGGTCACCGTCGCTCGCTCGGTGCGGGTCTGCGTCTACGCACGCGGGCTGCGCATCCGGGCGGGCAACCTCGCCGACGCGACCAACCGCGTTGGGGTGACCGTCGCCGACGCCTACGCGGTGACCGAGAACCAGTGGGAGGTGACGGGCGAGGTCGACGAGCAGGCCGTGGCGGTCGACATCCCGGTCCCCCCCTTCGCCCGGCGCGTCCGGGTCGAGATGGCCGACGCCACCCAGCTCCCGACCACCACCATCAAGGTCTACGACGGCCTGTCCACCCACCGGAGCACCGTCGACGGAGACAAGCAGCCTGCCGAGGGCGTGCCGATCGGCGGCGCCCGCACCGTCGAGATCGACCCCTCCGGCGCCACCGCCTGGCGCGCCGTCTTCACCCTCTCCCTCTGAACGGACTCCTCCATGAGCGCGCACCGCTACACCGCCACCCTGCTCGAGATCGCCGACGCCACGGCGACCGCCCAGACCGGCTCGACCTACGCGATCGTGCCGGCGGACGGCGACGGCCAGGTGGACAGCAACCAGGGCTTCCGGGTCTTCGTCTTCGCCACCCAGTCCGGCGGCGCGACCAGCCCGACCACCGACGCCAAGATCGAGACCGGCCCCGACGGCACGAACTGGGTCGAGGTCGCCACCATGACCCAGCTCACCGCGGACGGGAGTCGCGGCGAGCTCAAGTCCATCACCGCGCTCGGCCCCTTCCTCCGCGCCCGCACCGTGCTGGCCGGCGGCACCGCTCCCAACCACACCGCCCGGATCATCCTGGCGAGCGACGGCCCCTTCCGGCTGATCAAGAAGGCCTGATGAAGATCGCCGTCAAGCTGGCCTTCGATGAGCGTGGCGCCCTGCGGCTGCTGAACTGGCTGGCGCAGGAGAACGCGATCATCGTGCGGGCGCAGGCCGACCTGCCGCTGCTCTACGACTCGGGCGTGGTCTACCGCCGCGAGGTCGACGAGACCTGGTGCGACTACCTCAACATGCTCGCCCAGGGGCACGAGGACTGCGACGGGCTGGCCGCCGCCCGCGCGGGGGAGCTGCTGGCGAAGGGCGCCGACGCGCTCCGCCAGGGGGACGCCGGCCTTGCTGAGGCCCGCCGCGCCAACCTCGCCACGATCCCGGCCGAGGTCATGCTCACCACCCGGAGCCGCAGCGACGCGCCCGGGCTCTACCACTGCATCGTCCGATACCGGGTCGGCCGCACCTGGTTCCGCGACGACCCCAGCGCCCGCCTCGGCATGAACGGCGGGCGCATCGACCCGCTCGTGAGGCAGCGCTGGGCGGCCCGCGCCGAGGCGCAGGTCCAACCCGAGCGCGCCTGGAGGACCGCCTGATGCGCCTGCAAACCGCCATCGCCATCGACGAGATCGAGGGCCTCGCCGGAGACGACTTCTCAGGGTTCGAGGGACCGGAGGAGCGCGCCGAGCGCCGGGCTCGCCGCCAGTCACGACGCAAGAACCGCCGCCAGCGGCGGGGCAAGCGGAAGCTCAGCCGGGTGAGCCGCAAGAAGGCGCGCTTGCAGGACAAGGCAGGGTCACCCCGCAAGCAGCAGCGCGGCGGGCGGAAGGCCGGTCGTGGGGGCGCCGCCGCCTCGGAGATGTCGCCCACCGCCATGCCCGACGGCTTCGAGCCGATGGACCCGGACTGGGAGGACGAGGCCTGCCTGGAGCCGGCGCCGATGGACTGGCCCGAGGACGACCCGGAGGTGCTGGACGCCGAGTGGTCCGAGCTGGACGCGCAGATGGAGGAGGATCTCGACGGCGAGATGGAGGGCATTGGTGCCTTCAAGCCGCTGCGCCGCCTCGGCCAGGGCGTCCGCACCGCCACCCAGCGGGTGCGCGCCAAGGCCCAGGCCCGCCGGACTTCCCGCCAGGCCGCCCCCGCCAGCCCGGCAGGCTGGGGGCCGAAGGTCCGCATGGGCCGCCACCTCCGCATCCAGGCCGCCGCCGGCCACCGCGCCGCCGTGATCGACCTCAAGCCCGGGCTCTACCTCGTGGCCGAGCTGCCCGAGGCCGTGACCCGCACCGAGTTCGGCATCGCGCCGCTGCTCGCCCCGCTCATGGTGCGGGCGGCGAAGAAGGCCCTCGACGGCCCCCAGGAAGGCCAGCCCCGGCGCGGCCCACTCGCGGCTCTGTTCCGGCGCCGCCAGGCCGGTGGTCCACCCGTCCGCCTGTTCCGAGCCCGCGAGGCCCAGCCGGTCGCCGTCAACGCTCCGAAGGCGCTGCCCGGCCCGGTTGCTGCCCCCTCGATGCAGCCCGCCCAGGGCGCCGGGGCCGGAAGCACCTTCCTGCTGCCTGCGCCCAATGTCGGCTGGGCCGACGAGCGCGACGTGGCCGAGGTGCTCGGCTGCGAGGCCTGTGAGGAGGGCTGGCGATGAGGCGGGGCCTGCCCGAGGGAGCACTGTCCCCGCGCGGGGACAGGTCGCCCATCCGACCCGCTGACTCTTCGCAAGGACCCCTCCCGTCTCGAAACCCATCGTTCCCGAGGACCCGCCCATGACCGCCTGGACCGTGCCCTCGTGGGCCGACATCAAGGCCGGCTGGTCGGCGGGCTGGAAGACCCTCGCCGAGCAGGCGACCCGTGCCTACGGCGCCGCCGCGCAGGTCGACCCGAGGGGGAGCCTCGCCCGCGTCCAGGCCTTCGTGCAGGCCCTCGCCGACAGCCGCGCCACGCTCGACCGCATCGCCGCGAAGCTGCCCACCCCCCCCGTCACCGCGGCCGACCAGGCCCTGGTGGCCCGCACCCAGGCCTTGGAGCGGCGCTACCACGAGCTGGCGGCGGGTCTCTACGCCGACGCCACCCCCGCCCCGGGACAGGGCATGGGACCGACTCCGGGGAGCCCGGTGGTGGGGGTGGCGCCGGCGGTTCTGATCGTCGCCGGGCTCGCGGTCGGCGCCGTCGGCGTGGCCTGGGCCATCGCCGCCTACGAGTACGCCGTCAACCTGCGGGAGCAGACCGCGCTGGCCGAGCGCGAGCTGGACGCCCGCGTCGCCGCCTACGCCCAGGGCCGAACGCTCCAGCCCACCACGCTGCCTCCCCAGGCCGACCCCCTCGACAAGGCCGCCGGGGCCGCCAAGGGCGTGGGCCTGCTTATCGTGGGCGGCCTCGTCGTCGCGACCGGCGCCTTCGTGCTCCCCGCCCTGCTCAGGAAGTGAACGATGGCCGACTCCGCCAAGCCCAAGCGCTTCCGCCTCTCGCTCGTCAACGCCGCCGAGGACGTGCCCCGAATGGTCCGCGCCTACGGCCGGGCCTGCATGGGCGAGTTCGCGCTCGTCCTGCGCCCCCGCGAACAGCGCGGCGTGCTCGTGCTAATGACGAAGAAGGAGGGGGCGCGGGCCTGGCAGGCCGGGGACGCCGACGCCCCCGGAGTCCCCACCGCCACCCTCACCCCCGAGGCCGCGGTCAAGCTCCTGAAGGACGAGCAAAAGGGGCTGCCCAAAGCAGGCCCGATCACGCTGCGCGGCCAGTGGTCGGGCTGGCTGTACTGCGACGAAGGCGCGCCGCGGGTCGAGCTGACCCGCAAGCTCGCCGCCTACGGCGTGCTCACCATCTCCTCGGTGGCCGGCCAGGGCTGGGCCTGGAAGGTCGCCCGCACCGAGAAGTGGTTCAGCAAGCCCGGCGCCGACGAGGGCAACGCGCCCACCCTGCTCGCCGCCGTCGAAGCTGGCCTGCGCCGCGCGATGGGATTGCTCGGCGAGGCATGCAGCCTGCGCGACAGCAGCCGCCGCGCCGCCTACGACTCGGGCTTCGCCGCCGAGCACCCGATCCGCCCGGCCCGCGAGGGCAAGGACCCGACCGAGAAGATCAAGGCCCGGCCGGTCAAGGCGACGGGCTGGACCCACTTCCTGCACGACGACGACGCGCCCGAGTCCGAGGAGATCAACAAGCCCACCAAGGCCCAGCGGGCGATGCTGGCCCAGGCCGGGCTCGAGCTGGATCCCGAGGCCGGGACCTTCTTCGGCCGCACCACCGAGGCCTGGGGAGGCTACCCCGTGGGCTCCCTCGTCTACCGCGAGGCCCACGACAACGGCTTCCACGTCGGGCCGGTGAGCAAGGGCAGAGGTCGCCGCAAGGCCGCGTCGCCAGCACCGGTCGACGCACCCCTGGCCCTACCCGACGTGCCCGAGACCCCGGCCGCGCTCCAGCGCATGGCCGACCAGGTCACCGCCGAGGCCGACGCCCTGGCCGAGCTGCGCTCGCGCCGCTGGGTCTGGGAGGAGGCCGACACCGCTGCCGAGGTCCAGCAGTGGTTCGCCGAGCATGGCCTGGACCACGAGGCCGGCGAGGTCGCCGCCTTCATCGCGAACCCCTGGGACGGGGCGACCTTCCTGGCCGACCTGCGCCGCGGGCTGGAGCACGAGGAGCCCGACACGCGCCAAGTCGCCCTGGCCCAGGTCGAGCGGCTGGAGGCCTGGTGGATCGAGGCGCCCCAGCTCATGGCGCGGGCGCGGCAGCTCATCCGCTACGCGGCGCGCATGGCCGAGAGCAAGCTCTGCAAGGGACGCGAGAAGCGCGAGGCTGTCGAGGCGCTCCAGCGGGCCATCCAGGCCTACGACGAGGCGCGGGACGCCATCCGGGCGGGCAAGCCGGTCGACGGCGTGCTCACCCTGCGGCGGATCGGCGAGCGCGTGGCCCTGTCGGCGGCCAAGTCGGCGCGGTCCTGCGCGCTGGGCCAGCAGAGTCTGACTGCCGCGGCGAAGAAGTCGCCCGAGCGCAAGCCCTTCGGTGGCCGGGGTGAGAGCCCCGTGCGGGGGCTCCAGATCGTCCCGGTCGGGGTCGCGCCCACCACCGCCGAGGAGCTGCGCATCCTCACCGCCGGGCACGCCCGCGCCTTCACCGAGGATCCCACGGCGGCCAACGGCAAGAAGTGGGCGAAGTCGGCGCTCGGGCACCTGGGCCTGCAGGCCGAGAGCCTCTCGGCGAAGAGCCGCAGCTTCGAGGACCTCGGAGGTGGCAAGCGCATCTTCGTGTCGGTGGTCCTGCCAGCCAAGGCCGAAGGCGACGACACCGACCGGAGGATGCGCCTGGTGTCCGAGGCCGCTCCCAAGGGGCTGAGCGTCGAGGACTGGGACTACGGGACGTCGGGCGCGGTGCGGGCGAGTCGGGGCGCGAGGCCGGCGGCGGCGCGCGCTGCGGAGTCAGCCGGCGAGCCGGTGGTCGATGCGGCGAAGGACAAGGCGCTGCTCGATGCGTTCAGCGCCGCGATCGCGACGGCGATGCAGGGGGCGTAGTCAGAATCGGACGCAGCTTTCGCGTCACGCCTCTTGGATGTCCGCGGCTATCCGGCAGATAGCGAGTCGCCAGGAGCCGCGGAACCCGAGGGTCACGGCCAATCCTATCTGAGGCGTAGCATCAGAGGGCCGGCGGACAGCACAACTTCAGAAAGCACGCGCACAGCGGACTCCTCGAGAGTCGGCATATCGATGAACACCACAGGTTCGCTGGATATCACTTCGATTTTCTGAGGTTCCTCTGCACCATCAGGCACCACCACGAAGAGGCTGACCCAGTATGGCCGGCCCCTGGGCAATGCCCCGCACTCGAAGTCGAGTTCTGAGGCGGGCTCAATGGGGCTGACCGGAGTCAGGCACCGAATCTGGTCAAGCCGAGTGACGCCTCGGCACTCAACGAACACCGCACGGTCCTGGCCGGACAGGTTCACGCCGAAACTGAATCGATCCAGGTCGCGATTCCCCCTGTTGACTACCTTTACGTATGCAATGAACAGGTTGTCGTAGTTGTGCACCTGGTCGCCGTGATGAATTGCCACCTGCGCGCGCAGCGACGTCCCCTCGGGGCGCGGTCGGAGGACGTGATCAAAGTCGACCCTTCGTCCGACAGATTGCTGGCGGTTCCGCACATACGTCACGACGTGGGTGAGAACCGAGCCCATGAAGCCTCCACCCAGGAGGGAGGCCGCTATCGGCAGCCAGGAGGGGATCTGGGAAAAGTCGGGCATGCGCACCTCGCAGACCGCGAGTAGCACTTGAAGGGCCCATGGGTCAATGCATCGGCCATGCTCTTGACCGCCCCCTCCTGCGGTCAGCAGCGGTCAGCAAAACCGCGCGCCGGGCGCCCTCGCAGTGGTGAAGCTCTCCCAGGACGCGCCCTCGCGCACATCCTGGGAGCACCACGATGCAGGCCTCGGCCGAAGCCATCATCGACCGCATGACGACCCTAGTGGGGCAGCGCCTGCCCCCCGGCGTCACGCAGACCTACTACCAGGGCTTCCTGCGCCGGAACCGCCCCGCCCTAGTCGCGGTGCTCGACCGGCATCTTCGGACTCGCGCGTCCCGCCAGGCCCCCCGTTCGACGGGCGACCGCACCGCCGAGGCCTACGCCCAGCCCCCTGACCTGTGGTCCGCCTCCCAGCGCACCGCCGCCAACCTCGCCGCAATGCGCCTCGCCGCCCGCAAGCGCCCCGACGAGATGACCGCCGAGGACCGGGCCGTGCTCGCCGCCTACTCGGGCTGGGGCGGGCTCTCGATCCAGGCCGTCGCCAACCAGCTCCCCACGGGCTTCGCGGTCCCCGAGGAGCGCGGGCTCATCCACGAGTTCTACACGCCCACCAAGGTCGCCCGCGAGGTCGCCCGGGTGCTGCGCCCGCACCTGCTCGACCTGCCCCGCACCGACGGCGTGGTCCTGGCCCTGGAGCCCTCGGCCGGCATCGGG
>DDSR01000401.1 GCA_002343455.1 Deltaproteobacteria bacterium UBA2385
ACCCCACCCATGACCCCACTCGAATCCCTCCTGGACACCTACCGCTCCGCCGGCCGGACGGAGCGCGAGCGCGGGACCTACTTCGAGGAGCTGGTCACGGTCTTCCTCCGCACCGAGCCCTGCCACAAGGAGAAGTACGCCTGCGTCGAGAGCTACGCCGACTGGGCGGCGCGCAAGGGGCTGGACCGGCGCGACACGGGCATCGACCTCGTCGCCGAGACCTTCGGCGGCGAGACCCACGCCATCCAGTGCAAGCTGTACGCGGCCGACTACCGGGTCCAGAAGTCCGACATCGACAGCTTCTTCACGGCCTCGGGCAAGCGGCCCTTCACCCACCGGGTGATCGTCGCCACCACCCGGGTCCCCTGGAGCGAGCACGCCGAGGACGCCCTGCGCGACCAGCAGCCCGAGGTGAACAAGATCGACCTGCTGGCCCTGGAGGGCAGCGTCATCGACTGGTCGCAGTTCCAGCCGCGCCAGGCGGTGGTGACCCGGCCCAAGAAGGCGCTCCGGCCGCACCAGGTCGAGGCGGTGCAGGCGGTGGAGCTGGGCCTGGCCTCCCGCGACCGGGGCAAGTTGATCATGGCTTGCGGCACGGGCAAGACCTTCACCAGCCTGAAGATCGCCGAGAGGCTGGCCGGGCGTGGCAAGCGGGTGCTGTTCCTGGTGCCCAGCCTGGCGCTGCTCTCGCAGTCGCTCACGGAGTGGACGCAGGAGAGCGAGCTGCGCCTGCGCAGCTTCGCGGTCTGCTCGGACAGCGACGTGGGCAAGAAGCGGCAGAAGGAGGACGATGTCGTCCAGACCTTCGTGCACGAGCTGCAGTTCCCGGCGACCACCCAGGCGGACCGCCTCGCTGCCGAGGTGCTTCGTGAGCAGGACGGCGAGCACATGACGGTGGTCTTCGCGACCTACCACTCCATCGACGTCGTCCACCGCGCCCAGCATGAGCACGGCCTGCCCGCCTTCGACCTGATCATCTGCGACGAGGCCCACCGCACCACCGGCTCGACCTTCGAGGGCGAGGACGAGAGCGCCTTCGTCCGCGTCCACGACGCCGCGACCATCCGGGGGGCAAAGCGGCTGTACATGACGGCGACGCCGCGCATCTTCGGCGAGGTGGCGAAGGCCACCGCGGACCAGGGCAGCGTGACGCTCTGCTCGATGGACGACCCGGCGCTGTTCGGCGAGAACCTGTTCGTCCTGAGCTTCTCGGCGGCGGTCAAGCGCCGGCTGCTGGTCGACTACAAGGTGATCGTCCTGGCGGTCGAGGAGAAGCACGTCAGCCGCCGCATCCAGGAGCTGCTCAAGGACGAGAACAACGAGCTGCGGGTCGACGACGCCGCCAAGATCGTGGGCTGCTGGAAGGCGCTGGCCAAGCAGGGGCTGAGCGAAGACCTCGGCGACGACGCCTCGCCGATGAAGCGCGCCGTGGCCTTCTGCCAGGTCATCAAGCCGAACCCGCGGGCCCGCCAGCACAAGGTCGCCTCCACCTCGATCCAGAAGATGTTCTCCGCCGTCGTCGACGCCTACCGGGAGAGCGCGTCGGAGGAGGAGCAGGCGGTGCGGCTGCGCTGCGAGGCCGAGCACGTCGACGGCGGGATGAACGCCACCCAGAAGGAGCAGAAGATCCGCTGGCTGAAGGACGAGCCGCCCGAAGACACCTGCCGGGTGCTGAGCAATGTGCGCTGCCTGTCCGAGGGCGTGGACGTGCCGGCGCTGGACGCCGTGCTCTTCCTGACCCCCCGCAACTCCCAGGTCGACGTGGTCCAGTCGGTCGGCCGCGTCATGCGGACGACGCCGGACGGGAGGAAGACCCGCGGCTACGTCGTGCTGCCGGTCGTGATCCCGGCCAACATGACCCCCCACGAGGCGCTCAACGACAACCAGACCTACAAGGTGGTCTGGCAGGTGCTCCAGGCGCTGCGCTCCCACGACGACCGCTTCGACGCGATGATCAACAAGCTGGAGCTGACCGGCGCGGACCCGCGCAAGATGGAGGTGATCGCCGTCACCGACAAGATCGTCCGCCGGACGGCGAAGCGGGACGAGAAGGGCGAGGCCAAGCGCGCCGCTCGCGGCGGGCGGACCATCGGGTCGGCGGTCAACCTCCAGCGGCCGGAAGAACAGATGGATCTCCAGTTCGACATCGGCGAGATCGAGCGGGCGATCTACGCGAAGGTGGTGGAGAAGGTCGGCAACCGCCACCACTGGGAGGACTGGGCCAAGGACATCGCCAAGATCGCCACGACCCACATCGACCGCATCAGCGGCATCCTGGAGAACCCGGCCAACGTGCGCGAGCGCGAGGCCTTCGACGGCTTCACCCGCGAGCTGCGCGACGATCTGAACGACAGCATCACCCAGGGGGAGGTCATCGAGATGCTGGCCCAGCACCTCGTCACCCGGCCCGTCTTCGACGCCTTGTTCGCCGGGCACAGCTTCGTCGCCGAGAACAGCATGTCCAAGGCGATGCAGGCCGTGCTGGACGTGCTCGACGAACACCGCCTCGTCAAGGAGGCCAGCACGCTGCAGGGCTTCTACGACTCGGTGAAGATGCGGGCCGAGGGCATCGACAGCGCCGCCGGCAAGCAGAAGATCGTCGTCGAGCTGTACGACAAGTTCTTCCGCAACGCCTTCCCGAAGATGTCCGAGCGGCTGGGCATCGTCTACACGCCGGTCGAGATCGTCGACTTCATCCTGCACAGCGTCGACCACCTGCTGCGCCAGGAGTTCGGCCAGACGCTGGGCAGCGAGGGGGTACACATCCTCGATCCGTTCACGGGGACGGGGACCTTCATCACCCGGCTGCTGCAGAGCGGGCTGATCGCGCCGGAGGAGCTGCCTCGGAAGTACGCGAGCGAGATCCACGCCAACGAGATCGTGCTGCTGGCGTACTACATCGCGGCGATCAACATCGAGGCGATGTACCACGACCTGGTGGGGGGAGAGTACCGGCCGTTCGAGGGGATCTGCCTGACGGACACGTTTCAGCTGTACGAGAAGGACGACCTGGTGTCGAAGATGCTGGCCGACAACAGCGCGCGGCGGACGCGGCAGAAGGAGCTGGACATCCGGGTGATCATCGGGAATCCGCCGTATTCGGTGGGGCAGGACAGCGAGAACGACAACAACGCCAACGTTGCCTATCCACAGCTCGATGAACGGATCAGCAAGACCTACGTCGCGAGGTCCAAGGGTAAGCTCGCGAAGGGGCTCTACGACAGCTATGTGCGCGCCATCCGTTGGGCGAGCGATCGGGTCGGGCAGATGGGCGTTGTTGGCTTCGTGACCAATGGCAACTTCGTCGAGGCCAACACCATGGATGGACTGCGGCAGTGCCTCGTCGAGGAGTTCAGCGACCTGTATGTCTTCCACCTCCGGGGCAATCAGCGCACTGCGGGTGAGCGCTCCCGACGCGAGGGCGGCAAGGTGTTTGGCAGCGGTAGCCGCGCGCCCGTGGCGATCTCGCTGCTCGTCAAGAACCCCGCGACGAGCGAGGGCGGTCGCATCTGGTTCCGCGACGTGGGCGACTACCTGACGCGCGAACAGAAGCTGGAAGAGGTCACTGCCTTCGGAAGTGTCGCGGGAATCTCCGATGCAGACGGCTGGAGCCAGGTGCAGCCCGATGAGCACGGCGACTGGCTCAGGCAGCGAGATGGAGGGTTCGACAACCACATCCGACTCGGTTCCAAAGACCTGTCTGATCCCGCTACACGGGTATTCGCGAACTTCTCCCTTGGGGTCGTAACCAACCGCGATGCCTGGACCTGTAGTCCTTCGTTGGCCTCTATTGAGGACCAGATGGCTCGTATGATCGGCTTCTACAATGGAGAAGTGGCGCGGCTGGAGGCGAAACATCCTGGTCTGCCCAAACGCGACCGAGTGGCGGTCCTTGACACATTCATCAACACCGATCCCACCAGAATCGCGTGGACCCGTGCGCTCAAGAACGAGATGGCCAAGGGGGTGATTCTCGAGTTCCGTGCCGACCGTGTGGTGCCGAGCCTATACCGGCCGTTCGTCAAGCACTGGCTCTACTTCGATCGGAAGTTGAACGAGATGGTGTACCAGATGCCCCGGTTGTTTCCACAAGCGGGCGTGGTCAACCGTGTCATCGGCGTATCCGCCAGCGAATCCCGCTCCGGCTACTCCGTCCTCATGACCGATGTCGTCCCGAGCCTCCACGCCGCCGACATGGTCGGCTCGCAGTTCTTCCCACTCTACCTCTACGACCTCGCCCACCCCGACCCCGAAGACCTCGACCTCTCCACCTCCACCCAGCCCCCCC
>DDSR01000123.1 GCA_002343455.1 Deltaproteobacteria bacterium UBA2385
TGCACCGCGACGATGTGGGGGTGGGTCAGGCGGGCCATGGTGCGGGCCTCGTCCTCGAAGCGTCCGCGCAGCTTGGGCCGGGCCGCCAGCTGAGGCAGCAGGATCTTGATGGCGCGGGCGACGCGCAGGCGGGTGTCGATGCCCCGGTAGACCGTGGCCATGCCGCCCTCGCCCATCACCTCGATCAGCCGGTACCGACCCTCACGGAGGGGGGGGGCGGCGTCCGAACCGGGCTCAGGCTGGGCCGGATGGGCCGCGACAGGTTCGGGCGGGGTGGTCATCGACATCGGCGGCCTGCATCGTAGCAAGGCAGCGGCCTGCTCGCCGAGGCTCCGGCCGGCGATTACCTCTCGGGGCAGGGGGAGAGCCATGGCCCAGGACGCTACCGGGCAGATCAGCGAGGAGATCGTGGTCGAGGGGGCCCGCCTCAGCGTTCGGCTGAGCCGGCTGGGCCCGCCCGGCGGCGCGCCGGTGCTCCTGGTGCCCGGGCTGGGAGCCAGCCCCCTCGCCTTCTCCCTGCACGACCGCCGCTCGCTGGTCTCGACCCTGCACGCCAGCGGTCGCAGCCCCTGGCAGGTGGACTTCCGCCTGGGCTGGCGCTCGCCTCGCCAGGACGCCATGGCCCTGGTGCATGCGCTGGAGACGGCCCTGGCCGAGCTGCGGCGCCACCTCGGCCAGCCGGTCGAGCAGGTCGACGCCATCGGCCACAGCCTGGGGGGCATCCTGCTGCTGGCGCTCGCCGCCGATGGGGTCCCCTTTCGGCGGCTGGTGACCCTGGCCAGCGCCGTCGACTTCAGCCTGGGGCGCGCCGCCCTGCCGCGGGCCCTCTCGCTCGCCCCCCGGGGCATCGGCCCGCTGGCTCTGGGACCGCTCAAGGCGGGGGCCCGGCTGGCCGGAGGGCTGCCGACGCAGGGCATCGCCTCGCTGGCGGCGCCCCTGTGGGGACGAGGGCTGGACCTGCCGATCGAGCGCGACCAGTTCCACCCCGGGACGACCCCCGGACCGATCAGCCGCCGCATGATGAGAGAGGGCGTTCGCGACATGCCTCTTGCCCTGCTGCTGGACCTCGCCGACCTCTTCAGTCGGCGCGGGCTCAGCCTGGGCCCTCATCGGCGGGCCCTTCGGGACGCGCTCGACCAGGTCGCCTCGCCCGTGCTGATGGTCGCCGCCCGCCAGGACCGGCAGTGCCCCCTCGAAGCCGTCCGGGATGCCGTCGCCCGGCTGCCTCGCGGGCAGCTGCTGGAGGTCGGCGGCGACGGCCGCCCCGGCCAGGGATACGGTCATGTCGACCTGATGACCGGCAGCCCGGCCCCCGAGCAGGTCTTCGACCCGATCACCCGCTTCCTGGACGCCGCCGATGAGACGCTCTGAGCTGGTCGTCGAGCCGTTTCGTGTCGACAACGGGCAGGGCTGGAGCCTGGAGCTGGTCCGCAGCGTGCGGCGCGGCGGGCCCGAGGCGGGTCGTCGCCCGCTGCTGATGGTGCCCGGCTACGCCATGAACAGCTTCATCCTGGGCTACCACCCCAGCGACGTCTCGATGGTCGAGCACCTCGCCCTGGCCGGCGTCGAGGTCTGGACCTGCAACCTGCGGGGCCAGGGCGGGTCCGCAGCCGCCCGGGGCCAGGGCCCGCCGGGGCCCTCGACGAGCCGGGTCAGACGCTATGGCCTCGCCGAGCTGGCCCTGGTCGACCTCCCGGCCGTGATCGCCGAGCTTCGCCGACGCACCACCACCGGCACGGACCGGGTGGACCTGGTGGGCTGCAGCCTGGGGGCCTCGCTGCTCTACGCCTGGCTCGCCCACCACCCGGCCGATCACGGCGCCGGGGCCGTCATCGCCGTCGGCGGCCCCCTGCGCTGGGAGGCGGTCCACCCGGCCATGGCCCTGGCCTTCACCAGCCCCCGCCTCGCCGGCGCCTTGCCCTTCCGGGGGACCCGCGCCCTGGCGGCCGCCTCCCTCCCCTGGCTGAGCCGAGCGCCCGGGCTGCTCTCGCTCTACATGAACGCGCGGCGCATCGACCTCTCCAACCCCGCCGAGCTGGCCCGCACGGTCGAGGATCCGGTCCCCTGGATCAACCGGCAGGTGGCCCACTGGGTCCGACAGCGCGACCTGGTGGTGGGCGGGCTCAACATCTGCGAGGCCATCGGCGCGGTCGATCTGCCCGTGCTGGTGGTGATGGCCAACCGGGACGGGATCGTGCCGGCCTCGACGGCCCGCTCGGTGCAGCGCCTGATGCGGCTGGGCCGGGTGCAGGTGCTGGAGGTCGGGGACGAGCGCAACTGGTACGCCCACGCCGACCTCTTCATCGGGCGCGACGCCCGCAGGCAGGTCTTCGAGCCGATGGAGCGCTGGCTGGCAGAGCACCGAAGCTGAGCTACTCTTGCCGCATGCTCCTCTTCCTGCTGCTCTCCTGCACACCCGACTCTCCGGGCAGATCCGGCGACCCCCGATTCGCCAAGGCGATCGTCAGTCGGGTCGTCCCGACGGTCGTCCACTTGAAGTGGGAGTCCACGCTCGAAGGCACCGCCTTCGTTCGATACGGCGAGACCTCGGTCTCGTTCTCCACTCCCCCATCCAGCTCGCCGGCGACCTCGCACCGGATCACGGTCTTCGGACTGAAAGCGGGCCAGGACGTGGTGCTGCAAGGCGTGGTGCAAGACACGGACGGCAACGAAGAGCTCACCGAGCTGGTCGAGCTGACGCTGGACCCTCCGCCCGCCGACCTGCCCCGCTTCGAGCTGACCGAGGACAGCGATGGGCTGCTGCCCGGCTACATCCTGCTCAGCCTGATGGAGCCCGGCCAGGGCTGGGTGTTGATCCTCGACCAGGACGCCGACCCGGTCTGGTTCACCAAGGTCGAGGGGGGCCTGGTGGCCGTGTCGCCCTCGCCGTCCATGGACGGGCAGAGCATCCTCTTCGACCACTACGACATCCAGGAGCGCACCGACGTCTCCGGCTTCACGCGGATGAGCCTGGACGGCACCGTCCGGGAGCCGTCGCGCCTGCCCCTGGGGCACCACGACTACGCCGAGCTTCCCGACGGGCAGGTCGCCTGGATCGCCGCCGACATCCGCGACGCCGAGGTAGAGGGCGAGACGATCGCCGTCGCGGGCGACTCAGTCCAGGTGCGCCAGGAGGGCCTGGAAGAGGTCGAAGGCGACCAGGTCTTCTCCTACTGGGATCTCACCGATCCCTATGTCTCCTGCGACCACTTCTACGTCGACGCCAACCGGACGGGCGCGATGGACTGGACCCACGCCAACTCGCTCATCTACCTGCCTGAAGACGAGTCGATGGTGGTGCTCAGCAAGAACCTCGACGCGCTGGTGAAGTTCGACCTCGCCAGCGGAGAGCGGCAGTGGCAGATCGGCGGCAGGGACGAGACCCTCTCACCGCTCGGCTCCAGCCGAGGCTGGTCCCACCCCCACCTCTCCCATGTCTGGGAGGACGGCTTCGTCATCTTCGACAACGCCTACCACACCGGCAGCGCATCCCAGGTCACGGAGTACCGCTACGACCTCGCCAGCGGCATCTACGAGCGGGTCTGGAACTACACCCACCCCGACGAGTCCTTCATCCAGATCCTCGGCGACGTCCGCAAGCTGCCCGACGCGACCTACCTCGTCAGCTGGACCTCCCTGGGGACCCTCTCCCGCATCGACGCCGACGGCGACGTGCTCTGGCAGGCCGAGTCCCAGCTCGGCGCGGCCACCGGCCGGCTCAGCTTCATCGAAGACCTCTACACCCTCGACCAGCCCCAGCAGGCTACCCTCAGGCGATGAACACAGTCGCGCTCTGGGCACTCCTTGGCTGTCGACCCTCGGTCGAAGCCCTGGTCAACGAGGCCATCCCGACGGTCGTGACCCTGCGCTGGGAGTCTACGCTCGCGGGCAATGCATCGGTCTTGTACGGACAGTCCCGCCCCGAGCTCAGCACCCCGATGAGTGAGTCCAGCGGGCAGCAGCACGAGGTGGTGGTCTACGGCCTGAAGGCCGGTCAGGACGTGGCGCTGCAGGGCGTCGTCCGCGATGAGCTGGGCAATGAAGAGCGAACCGAGGTGGTAGAGCTCAGTCTGGACCCCCCACCCGCCGACCTGCCGCGCTTCACGCTGACCCACGACAGCGCGGGGCTCCTGCCAGGCTACGTCCTGCTCAGCCTGCTGGAACCCGGCCAGGGATGGCTGGTGATCCTCGACCAGGACGCTGACCCGGTCTGGTTCTGGAAGGTGCAGGCTGCGCTCACCGCGATGTCGCCATCGGTGAGTCTGGACGGCAGCAGCATCCTCTTCGACCACTACGACATCCAGAACCGAACAGACATCTCGGGCATGACCCGGGTGGCGTTGGATGGCACCGACGCCATTCAGACCCGGCTCTTCCAGGGGCATCATGACTACGCAGAGCTGCCAGAGGGCGAAATCGCCTGGATCTCGGTGGACCTGCGAGAGGTCCAGCACGAGGGCGAGACGGTCCTGGTGGCGGGCGACTCGGTCCTGGTCGGGGCCGAGGGAGGGAGCGAAGCAACCGGCTCCGAGCGGTTCTCGTTCTGGAATCGGAGCGCGCCCTATGAACCGTGTGAGCACTTCGACGGCGACGCCCATGGCACAGGCGGGAAGGACTGGACCCATGCCAACTCCCTGATGTACCTCCCCGAGGACGACTCGCTGGTCGTACTCAGCAAGAACCTCGACGCCCTGGTCGCCTTTGACGCCTTCAACGGCGAGGTCCGCTGGCAGATCGGCGGGAGGGACGAGACCATGCAATTCACCCAAGCCGGACGCGCCTGGTCCCACGGTCATATGTCCCAGATCTGGGACGACGGCTTCGTCATCTTCGACAACGGCTACCACAACGGAGCCATCTCTCGGGCCTCGGAGTACCGCTTCGATATCAGCGCTGGCACCTACGAGCGGGTCTGGGACTACGCGCACCCGGACGAGGCGTTCATCCCGCTGCTCGGCGACGTCAAGAAGCTGCCCGACGACAGCTACCTTGTGAGCTGGACCTCGATCGGCACGCTCTCCCGGCTCGACGCCACGGGGGAGATCCTCTGGCAGGCGGAGGCCGAGCTGGGCGCCGCTACGGGGCGAGCGTTGTTCATCGAAGATCTGTACACGCTTCGCTGATTGGCAGCGCTGGCCTCAGCGCTCCACCTCGACCACCGCCAGCGCCATCGGGACGGGGTTGGTGCAGGTGGTGCACTCCACGCCGACCAGCCAGGTGCCCTCGCGGTCGAAGCCGGGAAAGGCCTCGCCCTGCGCGGTCCTGGCCTCGGCGAGGTCGAGCGAGCTGAGCCCGTAGATGTCTGCCCGCCAGGCCTGGGCCTCGTTGTTGGCCAGCGCGATGAAGTCCGACTCGACCGCTTCGAGCTCTTCGTCGAAGCGGAGGATCACCAGCCGGTCGGCCAGCAAGGGATCGTACTCCAGATCGGCCCCCGTGCGGCTGAGGCTGGACCACTCCAGGCTGTAGCCCTCGGCCCGCTCGGAGGTCTCCAGCGGGAGGCCGCTGTGCAGGTCGGGGACCAGCCCGAAGCTGGCGGTGCTGTCGGTGAAGGCCACCTCGGTCGTGCTGCTCTCCTCGGTGGGCCGCAGGATCATGCTGGTGAGGATGTCGTCCCGACCGTTTCGGTCGAGGTCCCACAAGCTGAGGATCCAGGTCTTGCCGTCCTCGGCGACCTCCAGGTCCCGTTCGGGCTCGAAGGGGTTCCCGAAGATCGACATCTCGGAGAGCAGCACCTCCGTCCGGCCGCTGAGCTCGTCCAGCAGCCGGTAGTCGATCACATCCGCCTGGTTCAGGCTGCTGTCCGCCACGGACTGGAGCACCGCGTCGGCGTCCAGGTTCAGCCGCACCAGCGAGATCCGGTCGATCGCGGTCGGGTCGACCGGCCGCTGCTGGAGATCGAGGCTGAGCGCCGACCAGTCCACCCGGGCGTCCTGCCAGGCGGCCACCTCGACCGTCTCGGCCTGCATGGTCGCGCTGTAGAGGTAGTTGTTCTCGTCCCGCAGGGAGAGATCGCCGCTGAGGGGGGTGCATGCGAGCAGGGTGAGGAGGGTCATGCGGGCTCTCTACCTCATCGGGGAGCTTCGATTCAGGAGTGCCCGCCCGACTTTCCCGAGGTGCCCTCGGCGATCGCGACCGCCTCGGTCGCTCCGGCGAGCAGCATGGCCAGCCAGCGCGTGTTCGGGCTGGACTCCAGGACCAGCTTGACGATCACGGTCAGGGGCACGCCCAGCAGGGTGCCGCCGGGCCCCCAGACGTAGCCCCAGAAGAGCAGGGAGAGGATGACGACGAAGGGCGAGAGACCCAGGCGGCGCCCCATCACCCGAGGCTCGATCATGTTGCCGATGCTGAAATTCACGACGAGGTAGGCGATCGCGACGACCACGGCGCCCCCCGGGCCCAGCTCGACCAGGGCGAGGGTCACGGCGGGGACCGCGGCGACGATGGAGCCGATCGCCGGCACGAAGTTCAGGACGAAGGCGATCAGCCCCCAGAGCACCGGGAAGCTCAGCCCGATCCAGCCGGTGAACAGGCCCAGCGTCAGGCCCGTGGCCAGGCTGAAGACCGTCTTCAGGCCCAGGTAGCGCTGGACCCTGTCAGCGGCGTCCGCGATCCAGCTCTGCCCCTCTCGCTCGCCGAAGGCGGCCTCGACCTTGGTGCCCAGCTCGCTGGCCTCCAGCAGGATGAAGGCCATCGCGATGACGACCATCAGCACATTGGAGAGGATGCTGGCGATCGCCAGCGCCACCGCCCGGACGGTCCCGAGGATGGCGCTGGGCTGGACGAAGGTCTCCAGCTCGACGATGGGCGGCACCTCCATGCTGACCAGCCAGGCGTTGAGGCGGGCGACCTCGGCCTCGAGCGGGGCCTGGTAGGTCGGGAGGGAGGCCGTGAAGTCCGCCACGGCGTCGGTGACGATGGCGGTGCCGCCCAGCATCACGCCCGCGACCAGCAGCAGGGCGACCAGGATCGCCAGCCCCTTGGGGATCCGCAGCTTCACCAGGCCGGCCACCAGGGGCCAGACCAGCACCGAGAGGAAGACCGCGAACATCAGGGGCAGCAGGATGTCGCCCGCGGCCTTCAGGCCCGCCACCACCACGACGAAGCTGGCCACCGAGACCAGAACCAGGATCGGGCGAGGGATCGCGCGGAATTCGGCCATGGGAGTCAGGAGCCCCGAGATTGATGACTCATCGAGCGCGGCGCTGCGCCTCGCGCACGACGTCGGCCATCGCGGCGGGGACGGTGCGGGTAGCGGCGGCCTTCTGCAGCCACTGTGGCAGGGAGCCGGACTCGGTGCAGAGGTAGTAGGTGATGGTGCTGGTCGAGCCGGTGGAGCGGAAGGCCCAGGCCCCGAAGTTGGGGTCGGGCTCGACCGCCTTGGGGCGGGTCGTGGCCAGCTCGCTCGCCAGGTCGGGGAAGGCCGACCGCCAGTCGAAGCGGTCCCAGGAGAAGACCTGGGCGCCGCCCGGGTTCGAGGCCTGCCCTCGAAGCACCCAGTAGCGATCGGCCGCCGCGGTCCAGTCCGGCACGTCGAGCACCTGCAGGTAGTCGATGCCGGAGCCGGTCCGCGCCAGGACGCGGGTGTCGACAAGCCCGGCCTTGCTCCAGGAGAGCGCGCCCTCGATGTCCTGCACCACTTCGAGCATCCGCTCGGGAGAGGCCGAGACCTGCGCCCGACCTCGCAGGCACTGCGTGCCGGTCACCTGCTTCAGCGCGAGCTCTACATCCCCGAGCAGCTCGTGCGAGCCCTGGCCCGCCACATCCCAGCCGGCATCGGCCAGGAGCGCCTCCAGTCGGGCGTCCGAGGCGGCGGCAGGCAGCGACAACAGGAGGAGGAGGTTCACCTCCCCCCGCTAGCACCGCCACGCCGATCGTGCATCAGGCCTGCCCCTGCCCCTGGCTCTGATCCTCGGCATCGGGCTCGGCGCTGGCCTCGGCTTCCGCCTGCGCGATCGTGGCGCGGACCTTGTCCATGTCCAGGCCCTGCACCTGCTGGATCAGGTCCTCGAAGGCGGCCGGAGGCATCGCCCCGGCGTTCTGGAAGACGCCGATCTGGTCGCGGAAGATCATCAGGGTCGGGATCGCCTGGATGCCGAAGTAGGCCGCCAGGGCCTGCTGGTCTTCGGTGTCGACCTTGCCGAAGATGATGTCCTCGTGCGCTTCGCTGGCGGCCTCGTAGGTCGGGGCGAACTGCCGACAGGGACCGCACCAGGAGGCCCAGAAGTCGACGATGACGATGCTGTTGCTGGTGACGATCTGCTCGAAGTTGTCCGCGGTGAGCTGTACGGTGGCCATGAGAGGTCCTTCCGGGAGTGGGTGGGAGCGCCAGGCAGGTCTTCGGCAACGTGTCGGGCAGCCCCACGACGATGTACACCGTGAGCTTCCCTGGCAAGCCCACCGCGCCTCGTGGCGCTACGGTCGCCGGTCCTACCAGCGGGTCGAGAGGCTGAAGGCCCAGGGCATGCTGTCGGGAGCCAACAGGAAGACCGCCGAGTACAGGGCGGCGTCGTACCAGAAGTGCATGGCGATGGCGCGCCCGAGGACGTAGCGATCCCGATGGGCGACGAAGCCCAGCAGGCCCCCCAGCGAGCCGACCACCGCGGCGTTGATCAGCTCCTCGCCGGGGCGCTCCAGCGAGCGGATGTGGGCGGCGCCGAAGATGGCCGAAGACAGGACGATGCCGCCGGGTGCGCCCAGCGCGTCGACCAGCACGGGCTGGATCACGCCTCGGAAGAGCGACTCCTCCCCCACGCCGACCCCGGTGAAGACCAGCCCCTCCCAGGCCAGGCCCAGCGGCAGGCCCGCCCCGACGGGGATCCGCTCTCCCGCCCAGGGCAGGGTCTTGCGCGCCCAGACGGGCTGCGACTCGGCCACCGTGAGCAGGGTCACGACCGAGCCTGCGGCCAGCCCGACGCCCACCGACCCCAGCACCCAGGGATCCCGCAGGTTGCGGACCCGGTAGGGCGCGGCGAGGTGGGAGCCGATGCCCGCGCGGTCTACCGGCTGGCGATCAGCGCGCTCGCCTCGCATCAACGAGGCGATCCGGAAGCTGTCGTAGATTCCGTAGAACCAGATGTTCTGCGCCGCCATCATGGCCGGCTGGGCCAGCGGATCGTCCGCGGCCCATGGGTCTGCGACCAGCACCACCGCGGTGCCCAGGCTGGCGCCGACCGAGATCGGGAACAGCGCGGCACCGACAGGATCGCAGGCGTAGGCGTGGCCCAGGCCCGGGAGGACGCTCAGGCCCGCTGCGACCCCCGGCCGGACGCGCGGCCTCTGCCAGGACGGCAAGGCCCGCTCGCCGCTGCTCGTCCAGCCCGCGCCCTCCTCGGCCCGAGGCTGGCAGCGGGCCCATGTGGGCAGGGCATGGAGCAGTAGCGCGCAGGAGAGCAGCAGGCGGGCGAGCATCATCGGGGCAAGCTACCACCGCCCGGGGACCCTGACCGGCGCCGGCGCTTTCTTGATATGCCCGCCCGATGGACGCGATCCTGACCAGCCAGAGCATCCGCCAGCTCCTCGCCGACGGGGCGATCCAGTGCCTGCGGGGCTTCCTCCCCTCGCAGATCCAGCCATCCAGCCTGGACCTCCGCTTGGGGGCGCGCGTCTGGCAGCTCCAGTGCAGCTTCCTGCCCGGCGCGGCGGGCATCGAGCGCAAGCTGGGCAGGCTGGCCACCGCGACCTGGCGGATGGAGCGCGAGCCCCTGGTCCTGCACGCCGGCGGGGTCTACCTGGTCGAGCTGGAGGAGGTGCTGGAGCTGCCGGCCGATGTCTGGGGCCGGACCAACCCGAAGTCCAGCACCGGGCGGCTGGACGTCTTCGTGCGCGTCCTCACCGAGCACGGCGAGGTCTTCGACACCATCCCGGCCGGCTACCATGGGCGCCTCTTCCTCGAGGTCACCCCGCAGAGCTTCCACGTCGCGGTCCGTCGGGGGGACTGCCTCGGGCAGCTCCGCCTCGCCCGCGGGCGCCCCTCGCTCGACGCCCAGGCGCTGCGCCAGCTGCAGGACGCTCGACCGGTCTGCACCTGGTCCGACGGGAGCGCCGCGCCGGTGGCCCAGGACGCCCCGGCCGGCATCTTGCTCTCGGTCGACCTCGAGAGCCACGACGGCTCGCCGATCGGCTACGTCGCCCGCCGCCACCAGCCCCCGATCGACCTCGCCCGCCGCGGCCTGCCCATCGATCGTTACTGGACCCCCCTGCCCGCCTCGGCCGAGCTGGGGCATGTGCTCGAGCCCGAGCAGTTCTACATCTTCGCCACCCGCGAGCGGCTGCACATCCCCCCCGAGCTCTGCGCCGAGCTGGTCGCCTTCGACGCCACCCGCGGCGAGCTGCGCACCCACTACGCCGGCTTCATCGACTCCGGTTTCGGCTGGAGCCCCGCGGGGGGCCAAGGCGCCCGCCTGGTGCTGGAGATCCGCACCCACGACGTGCCCTTCCTGCTGGAGCACGGGCAGGCCCTCTTCAAGGTCGAGCTGATGTACAACGAGGGGGTGCCCGACCTGCTCTACGGCGAGGCCGGCAGCAGCTACCAGGGGCAGGGCCTCAAGCTGGCCAAGCAGTTCGGCTGAGCCCCGACCCCGGGCGCCCGCCTACTGGAAGCCCAGCAGCCGCCCGCCCTGGTAGACCAGCAGGCTGGCAACCCAAGCCAGGGTGGTCATGTAGACGAAGAGGAAGGCCGGCCAGCGGTAGCCCCCGGTCTCGCGCTTGAGCACCGCCAGGGTGCTCATGCACTGAGCCGCCAGGGCGATGAAGACCATCAGGGAGAGGCCCACCAGCGGCGTGTAGCGGGGCGAGCCATCCGGTCGCCGCTCGGCGCGCATCTTCTCGCGCAGCGGCAGGCTCTCTTCGTCGGCGTCCTCGCCGATCCCGTAGACCAGGCCCATGGTGCTGACGAAGACCTCCCGCGCCCCGAAGGCGCCGATCAGGCCGACGCCGATCTTCCAGTCGAAGCCCAGCGGGGCGATGGCCGGCTCGATGGCCTTGCCCATCCGCCCGGCGACGCTGTACTCCAGGGCCTCGGCCTGCCAGGCCACGGCCGCCGCCTCGCTCTGGTCGATCGGCGGCGGCAGGCGGGGGAAGCTGAGCAGGACCCAGAGCGCCATCGTGCAGGCCAGGATGACGGTGCCGGCCTCGACCAGGAAGAGGCGGGAGCGGCTCCACATCAGGCGCAGCACGCTCTGCATCGAGGGCAGGCGGATGGGCGGCAGCTCCATCACGAAGGGGATCTTGCGCCCGCGCAGCGCGGTCCGGCCCAGCACCGCCGCCGCCACCAGGGCGATCACGGTGCTGAAGAGGTACATCCCGGTGAGCATCAGCCCCTGCACCGGGAGCCCGTCCCCGAACAGGGAGGGCGGGAAGAGGGCGGCGATGACCAGCGTGTAGACCGGCAGGCGCGCCGAGCAGCTCATCAGCGGGACCACCATCATCGTCAGCAGGCGGTCCCGCTGCCGCTCCATCGTGCGGGTCGCCATGATCGCCGGCACGGCGCAGGCGAAGCCGGACATCATCGGGACGAAGGCCCGGCCATGCAGGCCCACCGCCTTCATGATGCGGTCCATCAGGTAGGCCGCACGGGCCATGTAGCCCGAGTCCTCCAGCACCCCGATGAACAAGAAGAGCATCAGGATCTGCGGCAGGAAGACCACGACGTTGCCCACGCCCCCGATGACGCCCTCGACCAGCAGGTCGCTGACGAGGCCCTCGGGCAGGAGCCCGGCGAGGCCGACGGAGACGTTCTCGAAGAGGGTCTCGATCAGGCCGATGAAGGGGTCGGACCAGGAGAAGAGCGCCTGGAAGAGCGAAGCCATCAGCACCAGGAAGACCGCGAAGCCCCAGACCGGGTGGAGCAGCACCGCGTCGACCCGATCGGTCAGCGTCCGGCTGCCCTGGACCCCCGAGAGCAGGGCGCCCTGGGCGTCGATCCAGGCGTAGCGGGCCCCGACGATGAGCTGATCCAGGTCCTCGGGCCCCGAGCGCGCCTGGAGCACGGCCTGCCGCAGCTCGGGGGGAATGGCGTCCAGCTCGTCCTCTTCGTCCAGCGAGGTGAGCGCCCACAAGGCCAGAGCCTGGGCCCGAGGGCCCTCGACCTGCCAGAGCGAGGAGACCAGGGGCTGAACCTGGGCGATCGCGGACAAGACCGCCGGGGGCCAGGCGAGGACCGGCGGCGGGCCCGGCCGGGCCCCGAGCGCGCGCTGAATGGCGAGCTTCAGCTCATCCAGGCCGTGTCGGGTGCGGGCCGAGACGGCGACGCACGGCAAGCCCAGGGCCTCCCCGATCGAGGCGGCGTCCGGAGGGCTGCCCTCGACCTCGTCGATCATGTTCAGGGCCACCACGCAGGGCACCCCCAGCTCGCGCACCTGGAGCGCCAGGTAGAGGTTGCGGGTGAGCTGGGTGGAGTCGACCACCAGGACCACCAGGTCGGGAGGAGGCACCCCCCAGCCCAGCAGCGAGCGGATCGCGACCTGCTCTTCGGCCGAGCGAGCCGAGAGCGAGTAGGTCCCCGGCACGTCGAGGAAGTCGGCCGCGCCCGCCTGGGGCAGCTTGCCGGTCGCCACGCGGCGCTCGACCGTCACGCCCGGGTAGTTGCCCACCCGCGCGTTCTGACCGGTCAGCCGATTGAAGAGCAGGGTCTTGCCGGTGTTGGGGTTGCCCACCAGGGCGATCAGCGGGCGCGCTTCGCTCATCGCCGGACCTGGATCTGGCTGGCCTCGGCCCGGCGGATCGACACCCGGCTGCCGCGGACCTGGATCTCGATCGGATCCCCCATCGGCGCCACGTTGCGCACGATCACCGCGGTGCCCGGCACGAAGCCGAGCTCCAGCAGCCTTCGCCGGAAGGAGCGCTCGCCGCCGACCGTGAGGACCGCCGCCGACTGGTCCAGAGGGAGCATCGCCAAGGACTCTGAAGCGGCAACCGCTGCGACCATCGCTGTCTCCACGTGGAGCCCCCCTATAATGATAATGGATATCAGATTCAAGGCCGCGCCGATGGATTCTCTGCCCGCGCCGGCCTCAGCGCGCCGCAGCGGGCTCGGGCCCATCGGCCGGCTCCACCGCGGCGAACAGGCCCAGCGCACGGGCGCGAGCGGCGAACACGAGGGCGAGCAGCACGATCTCCGCGGTGAGCCCCAGCCAGGCCCCGACGGCGCCGAGACCGAGCGGCAAGGCCAGCGCCGTCCCCAGGGGCAGCTTCACGAACCAGGCCGCCAGCACCGAGACCCGCGTCACGAAGCGGGTGTCCCCGACCGCCGAGAGCGAGTGGAACAGCACCACCATCAGCGCGTCGAGCACCTGGAACGCCGCAGCGATCAGCAAGAGCTGCGCGACCAGAGCCCGGACCTCGGGCGCCGGGTCGAAGGGCGCGATGAACACTCCCGGGACCGCAACGAAGAGCAGGGCGAAGACCGCCATCGCGCCGACCGCGAGGCTCAGCCCGGCCCGCACCGCCTGGGCCGCGATCGCCGGACGGCGGGCGCCGGTGGCTTGCCCGACCAGCACGCCCGTGGCGTTGGCCACCCCCAGGCCCGGCAGGAAGCTCAGCAACACGATGCGGATCACCACCACATGCGCGGCGAGGTGGGCTTCACCCGCTCGCGCGAGGACCGCGACGAAGACCGCGAAGGAGCCCATCTGGAGGAGGCCCTGCACCCCCAAGGGGGCGCCGAGGCGGGCGACGGCGAGGAGGACCGCGCGATGCGGACGAGCGCTCACCGCCACCCCTTCACGGACGAAACGCGCCAGCAGGAAGGCGAACCCGACCGCCTCGCCGAGGTTCGACGCCCAGGCTGCCCCGGCCATCCCCATCGCCGGCAGAGGCCCGAACCCGAAGATCAGCATGGGGTCGAGGGCGATGTTCAGCAGGTTGGCCAGGACGTTGGCCACCATCGGCGTGCGGGTGTCACCGCGGCCCTGAAACCAGGCCGTCAGCCCGAAGAGACCGAAGGAGACCGGCGCGGCCAGCAGCCGAGGCTGGAGGTAGGCGCTGGCCTCGGCGAGCAGGGCCCCTTCGGCGCCAAGGGCGACCAGCAGGATCGAGGCGAAGGGGAGCAAGGCCCAGGAAGCCAGCGACAGCGCACCGACCACCCACAGCGCCTGCCAGCCCGCCCGGGTGGCGACCCCATGGCTGCCCGCGCCCACGCGCTGGGCGACGACGATCCGCACCCCGCTCAGCAGGCCGACGCCGAACGAGCGGACCAGGAAGAGCGCCGTGGAGGCGATGCCGATGGCGGCGAGCGAGGCGGTGCCCAGCCAGCCCACGAAGACCGCGTCCGCGGCGGCCATCAGGGTGAAGGAGAGCATCGAGACGATGACCGGCCAGGCGAGGCCGAGGACCTCTCGGGGTCCGACTCGAGCGGGGAGCGTGTGTCGTGACATGGCGACGTTCCAATGCCTTCGGGAGCGAAGGCAAGGCCACAGGTTTCGAGGCGGATCGATCCGGACGCATCACCAGGGCGTGTCAGGCCCCTGGTCGAGTCCGATCAGCGTCTCGTCAGATCAGCCGGCTCAGCAGGCGGTGACCGGCGGGCGAGGCGTGCCACCGGAGCAATGACCGACGACGACGAGCGCGCGGGTGATTTCGATCATGCCCTGCTGCGAGTTCGTGTTCATCGTGGTCTCCGGGGTCGGTGCTGTGGCGAGGGTCGGGCCGAGAGGCTCGACCTGATCCCCTGAACCCGGCGACGCAAACTTGTCGAGGAAATTGAACAGAAAAGTCTGGAGAGTGCGAGAGCCCGCTCGTCTGGGTATTCGGGCCCATGCTTCCTCCCGACGCCGCCTGCCTCTCGTCCAACGCGTTCGTAGACAGCGACCACCCCGCCGTGGTCGCTTTCGCCCGGCAGCACGGCCAGGGCCTGGATCCCGGGCCAGCCATGGTCGCCCTCTTCTACGCCGTGCGCGATGGCTGGCAGTACAACCCCTGGCGGGTCGGCTTCACCCGGCAGGACTTCACCGCCAGCGGCGTCCTGCTGCGCCCCCGTGAAGAAGGCGGTCACTGCATCGACAAGGCCAACCTGCTGGCCGCCAGCGCCCGCGTCCTGGGGGTGCCCTCCCGCCTGCACTTCGCCGATGTCCGCAACCACATCGGCACCGCTCGGCTGGAGAGGCTGCTGGGGACCGACCGCCTCGTCTACCACGGCTGGTGCGAGCTCTGGCTGGACGGCCGCTGGGTCGGCGCCACCCCGGCCTTCAACAAGGAGCTCTGCCAGCGCCTGGGCGTCGCCCCCCTGGAGTTCGACGGCCAGCACGACGCCCTCTTCCAGGAGTACGACCCTGGGGCGGGTCGCTTCATGGAGTACCTCGAGGACCACGGCAGCCACACCGAGATCCCCTTCGAAGCCATGTTCGCCGCCTGGAAGCAGCACTACCCGTCCGTGCGGGACGGACGCTGGCCGAGGCCCGATCGGCCGACGGGCTGAGCAGCTACTCCGGGTAGCCGCCCGGGTTCTGCGTCCACCAGCGCCAGGCGTCGCGCACCATCTCGTCGAGGTCCCGCTTCGCCTCGAAGCCGAGGTCCTGCCGGAAGCGCGAGGGATCGGCCACCGTCTCCGGCACATCCCCGGCCCGACGCGGCCCGTCGACGAAAGGCACGGCCCTTCCGGTCACCCGTCGGGCGGCGTCGAGCACCTCGCGCACGCTGCTGGGGCGGCCGGTGCCGACGTTGTAGAGGTGGTAGCCGGGCCGCTCCAGCAGGCCGATGGCGACCATATGGGCGGCGACGAGATCCTGGATGTGGATGTAGTCGCGCAGGCAGGTCCCGTCGGGCGTGTCGTAGTCTGCCCCGAAGACGGTCAGGGCCGGCACGTCGCCGGTCAGGGCCATCAGCACCCGGGGCACCAGGTTGCTGGGGGTCCGGGCGTGCTCGCCAATGCGGCCCGAGGGGTGGGCGCCAACCGGGTTGAAGTAGCGCAGCGACACCGCCCGCAGATCGCGGCAGCGGCACATCCACTGCAACATCTGCTCGCCCAGCAGCTTGCTGGCCCCGTAGGGCGAGTCCGGGCCCGGCGGGGTCTGCTCGGTCAGCGGCATCAGCGATCCCTCGCCGTAGACCGCCGCGGTCGAGCTGTAGATCAACCGCGAGACCCCGGCGTCGACCATCGACTCCAACAGGCTGGCGAGGCCACCCGTGTTGTTGCGGAAGTACCGCTCGGGGTTCGTCATCGACTCGCCCACCGCCTTGAAAGCGGCGAGGTGCAGGACCACGTCGACCCCGTGCAGGGCAGAGACCATCTTGGGCCGGTCGGCCACATCGCCCACGATCAGGGAACAAGGCCGGCCGGCGAGCTCCTCCACCCGGCGGAGGGCTTCCAGGTGACCGTTGCTGAGGTCATCGACGACGACGACCTGGTGGCCGGCCTCCAGCAGGGCCAGGACGAGGTGGGAGCCGATGTAGCCGGCCCCCCCGGTGACAAGTGCGCGCACACGACCTCCGTACCAAGCGGATAACTCCTCGTGTGCGCATCGCCCTCGTCACCCCCATCTTCCCCTCCGAGCCCGACCAGCCCTCCCGGGGCGCGGGCATCGGCGCCGTCACGCTGGTCCGGGCCCTGCTCGCGGTGCAGCCCGACCTGGACATCCACGTCCTGCACTACCGGGCGCCACAGACCGAAGCCCCCCGGCAGGTGGACCAGCCGCCCTTCACCCTGCACTGCGTCAAGGCCTCCTCCTGGGCGCGCTCGGCCCCCTCCCCCGCCCTGATGCAGGCCGAGGTCGGCCCCGTCCTGGCCCGCATCCGGCCCGACGTCGTGCATGTGCGAGGCACCGCCTCGATGGTCGACGGCGCCGCCTGGCCCGCCGTGCTCAGCGTCCACGGCATCACCGAGCGCGAGGTCGCCCTCTCCGGCATCCGCGGGGCCGCCTGGCGCGCGGCCCTGCACCGCCGCCGCGAGCCCCCCTCCCGAGCCCGCTACCGGCACATCATCGCCATCGTCGGCCACGTCGAGCAGGCCCTGGAAGGCCAGCTCAACGGCCGGGTCCACTACGTCCCCAACAGCGTCGGCGAGGAGTTCTTCGCCGCCGCGGGCCCGCGCGACGACACCGCCCCCCTGATCGTGCACGCCGGAGACCTCTGCCCGATCAAGAACGCGCTCTGCACCGTCCGGGCCGCCGGGATCCTTGCCCGCCAGGGCGTGGACTTCCGGTTGCGGCTGCTCGGCCAGCACACCCACCCCGCCTACGCCGAGCAGGTCAAGGCCCTGGTCGCCGAGCTCGGCCTGATCGACCGCGTCGACATCCCCGGCCGGGTCAGCCGGGCCGAGATGGTCCAGGAGCTCAGCCGCGCCCGCGTCCTGGCCCTGCCCTCCTTCGTCGAGGTCGCCCCCCTCGCCATCGCCGAGGCCAGCGCCGTCGGGCTGCCCACCGTCGCCAGCCCGGCCGGCGGCAACGCCGAGATGGTCGTCGACCGCTACTCCGGTCGCATCGTCAGCCCTCGCTCGCCCGAGGGCCTCGCCGCCGCCCTGCGCCCCCTGCTCGAGGACCCCGCCCTGGCCACCTTGATGGGCGAGCGCGCCCGCCAGATCGCCGAACGGCACCGCCCCGCCGCCGTCGCCCGCGGCACCCTCGAGGTCTACCGCAGCATGCTGGAGAGCTGATGGATCCCCGCTCCTCGTCGATTCGCGCCCTGCTGGATGCCCACCAAAGCGCCGACTCCCTCGAAGAGGCCCACCGCCTGGCCCTGCTCGCGCACTCGGCCACCCCTCGCCCCTTCGACCGCACCACCTGGACGCCCGGCCACTTCACCGCCAGCGCCTTCGTGCTCTCGCCCGACCGGGCCCAGCTGCTGCTCCTCCTGCACACCAAGCTCGGCATCTGGGTCCAGCCCGGCGGGCACTTCGAGCCCGAGGATCCAGACCTGCTCAGCGCCGCGACCCGCGAGGTCGTCGAGGAGACCGGCCTCGTCGACCTGGAGCTCTGCAGCCCGCTGCTCGACGTCGATGTGCACACCATCCCGGCGCGCAAGGGCGACCCCGAGCACCAGCACCTGGACCTGCGCGTGCTCCTCCGGGCTCGCAGCACGACCCTGCAGGCGACCGAGGAGATGCAGCAGTGGCGCTGGGTCCCGCTGGCCCAGGTCGGGCAGATGAACACCGACGAGAGCGTGATGCGGGTCGCGCGCCGGCTGCTACAGGCCTAGCACCGTCAGGTCGCCGGCCGCCACGCAGGCCGAGATCCAGTCGGGGGCCTGAGGATCGTGCAGCACCTCCTGCACCACCAGCGAGCCGGCCCCGACCTCCAGGTCCAGGTCCCAGGCGCCCGCCGGCACCCGCAGCTCCAGCGAGCCCGCCGCCACGCAGGCGTCGATGTTGGAGCGCTGCTCCAGGTCGACCAGGAGGTCGCCGCGCTCGACGGTTCCCGCGACCTCCAGGCCCGGCGGCAGCAGCACCGTGATGTCGCCGCCGCAGGTCCCGCCGCAGCGGGCGTCCAGCAGCACCGTGTCGCCGACCAGGACCGGCTCCGGGCGGATCTTGCGGTTGCCCAGGCCGCCGCCGGACCACTCGATGTACAGCTCCTCCTCGCTGCCGGGCAGCACCGTGACCGAGCCGTTGGAGAGGCGCAGATCGACGCCGTGCACGTCGGGGTCGAGGGACCAGGAGCGGTCACCGCCCCCGACGAAGCAGGCGGAGAGGAGAAGGAGCAGCATGAGGGCCTCCGTGTGGGTTGGTGCTGCTTGGACACCGGCCCGCGGAGGATCCGAACCGCTACATGCTGCGGCGAGGAGACTTCCCGGTCAGGCGGGTGAAGGCCTGGTAGCCGAGCCAGCGCAGCGGCTCGGGCGGGATCGGCAGCAGCCGCTGCTGGAAGAAGGGCAGGCCGTGCCAGCGCGCCGTCTCCGAGTCGTAGATGTCGACCAGGACCTCGCCGCTGAGGTTGGCCAGGGCGATGCCATGCCCGCTGAAGCCGAGCGCGTAGAGCACATTGGGCTGACCGGCCAGGGCCCCCACCGTGCAGACGCGGGAGAGGGTGACGCCCAGGGTCCCCGTCCAGCGGTGTCGGATCGGCGGCGCGCCGCCCAGGTAGGCGCCCAGCCGGCGTTCGACCGCGGCCAGCCCGGGGCTCCGGTCCCCCTGGAAGACCGTCGGCCCGCCGTACTGGTAGGCGTAGGAGGCGTTGCTGCCGCCGCCGAAGACCAGCCCCGCCGAGGCGCTCATGCTCGCGTAGGAGATGCGGTCCAGGTCGTCGGAGAAGCCGCCCACCTCGCCCCAGCCAAGCCCTGCCCGGGCCGCCTCGTCCAGCGGGCCGGTGGCCACGGCGTGAGAGTGCAGCGGCAGGATCCCGTCCCGGAAGAAGCCCAGCAGCGGGGTCCAGGCGTTGGTCGCCAGCACCAGGGTCCGGGCGCGCACCCGGCCCTCCGGGGTGTGCAACACGACGCGCTCGCCGGTCTCGACCCGGGTGACCACGGTGCCCTCGAAGACCTGCACCCCGCGCTCCAGCAGGGCGGCGCGCTCCGCACGCAGGTAGGCCACGCCGTCCAGCGTGCCGGCCGTGGGGTCGAAGATCGCGCCCTGCCCTCCCGCTACCGCCAGCCGCTCGCCCAGGGCCTGCCGGTCCAGCCACTGCACCGGCACCCCCGCTGCGGCGAGGCGCTGCGCCGCGGCTTCGGCCTTCTCGGCGCGCTGGGCGCTGGTGTAGACCTCCAGGCAGCCGCTGCGCGCGAAGGCTCCTTCGGGCGCGCGCGCCGCGATCCCGTCAATCGCCCCGCGGGTCACCTCGAAGACGCGCTTCAGCTCCTCGGGGTCCTTCGAGGAGTGGCCGTTGACCCAGTTCAGCACCATCCCGCCGTTGCGCCCGCTGGCCCCGTTGCCCAGGCTCTTCGCCTCCAGCAGGCCCACCCCCAGCTCGGGGTGCCGCGCCGAGAAGGCCCGCGCCGCCGAGACCCCCGCGAAGCCCCCGCCGATGATGGCCACGTCCAGCTCCCGCTCGCCCTGGAGAGGCGCGCAGGGCGTGTCGGTCGCCTTGCCCTGCACCCAGGCCGAGCCGTTGTCGTCGAAGTGCTCGGGTCGCGGTTGCAAAGCGGCTCCTGGTCGGTCAGGCTTTACAACCCGGCGGTCCGCGCGCAAGCTGGTCCCGCCCCCTCCCAGGTGCCCCTTGACCCGCCGCCGCGTCCAATTCTGCCTTCGCGACCTCTACACCCAGGACATCGTGGAGATGATCGAGCGCGAGACGCGCCGATACCGCCTGCACGAGATCGAGGAGGAGGAGGACCCCGACTTCGCCGAGGCCTGGAGCCTGCTCTGGCAGACCTTCGGCCCCACCGGCGAGATGGAGCGCGAGGAGGTCATCCGCGAGTTCCTGCGCGACGATCCCTACACGCCGTCCAAGGACGGCACCTTCATGCGCTACTTCCTGCTCGTCGCCAGCGACGAGAACTACCAGATCCGAGGCGTGCGCGACGGCACCATCCTGATCAACCAGGGCTACGACGACGACCTCTGCGTCGTCTACCTCTCGCACATCTACATGAAGCCCGAGGCCCGCGGCACCGTCCTCTCCTACTGGCTGCGCACCGCCCCGGTCGAGATCGCCATGGGCTTCATGCACGAGCTCCACCAGCGCGAGCTCATCAAGCTGCCCGCGCCGGATAGCCCCGGCTCCTGGTACGGCATGCGCCTCAACCTCACCGCCGAGATGGAGTACTTCGACCCCCAGGACCGCCTCTCCTGGCAGCGACTGCTCTTCTACGGCCGCGGCGGCTTCGACGTCATCGACCCGCGCCACTTCCCCTACCGCCAGCCCGACTTCCGCCACCCCGACATCATCCGCAAGACCGGCACCAACGAGCCCAAGCCCTTCGCCCTGCTGGTCCGGCGAATGGGCCGCGAGCGCCAGGCCAAGATGGACATCGAGGAGGCCAAGGGCATCATGAACCTCCTCTACGACGAGTACGAGAGCCACTGCGCGCCCGAGTTCCTGGAGAACAGCCTCGACCTCGTGCTGGACCGCCTGGACCAGCGGGCCGAGAAGCGCGACTCCGTCGACCTCCTCCCCCTGCCGACCGGGGCCGAGGACATCAAGCGCCTGCGCCGCCTCTCGCGCTACCACGTCTTCAAGAGCTGCTACCCCGACGACCCCGTCACCCGAAACTGGCTGCGCGGCGGCATCCGGCAGCGAATTGCGGAGGACCCTCGCTACATCGAGCACGCCATCGCCGGGATCCGCCGGGAGCTGCTGGCCCGGCCGCACCATGTGTACGCGGCCAGGGACAAGGGCTGGGAGCCGGAGGATTGAGTGCCACACTCCGCAGGGCGGGCATCGAGGACCTCCCTGCCCTCGCCGCGCTGAACCTGCGCCTGCACGAGCTGCACGTCGCGGGCGCACCGGAGCGCTACCGGCGGGTGGGAGTCGTCGAGCTGGAGGCCCATCTTCGCAGCATGTTGGCCCGCGAGGATGTCGAGATCGGCCTGCTGGGCGAGGGCGCGGGCTACATCGTGATCATCGTCCAGGATCGTGCAGAGAGCCCCCTCACGTTTGGGGCGCGGGTATTGTACGTCGACCAGCTCGGCGTCCACCCCGACCGACGCGGTGTGGGGGCGGGGCGGGCGCTGATGGACTGGGCGGCGGAGCGGGCCCGTGCGCTGGGGTGTGTACGGATCGAGCTGGACGTCGCCGGCTTCAACGAGGAGGCGCGGGGCTTCTACGAGGCGCTGGGGTACCGGCTGCGGCAGACGCGGTTTGAGTGTGTGCTGCTCTGAACCCTGGAGGTCGTCTGTGTACGAGCTGATCATCGCCAACAAGAACTACTCCTCCTGGTCGCTCCGACCGTGGGTGTTGCTCTCCGTCTTGGAGATCCCCTTCCAGGAGACCCTGCTGCGCTTCGGGGACGGGCCAGCCTGGGACGCGCTGCGCGCCCTCTCCCCCGCCGGCAAGGTCCCCACCCTGCGCGACGGCCAGACCGTCGTCTGGGACTCGCTCGCCATCGCGGAGTACCTCGCTGAGCGCCATGCCGGCGTCTGGCCCTCCGAACCGATCGCCCGCGCCTGGGCCCGCTCGGCGGCGGCCGAGATGCACTCCGGCTTCAGCGATCTGCGAGGCACCTGCTCGATGAACCTCGGCATCCGGGTGCGCCTGCACGCCCGATCGGCGGCGCTTGAGGGGGATCTGCGTCGGGTCGACGCGCTCTGGAGGGAGGGGCTCGCCCGTCACGGGGGGCCGTTTCTGGCGGGCCCGAGCTTCACCGCGGTGGATGCCTTCTTCGCGCCGGTGACCTTCCGGATGTTGACCTACGGGCTCTCGCTGAGCGCAGAGGCCGATGCATACGCCGCCCGCCTGCGCGCCCTGCCCGCCATGGAGCGCTGGTATGCCGCGGGGGTCGCCGAGACCTGGCGGGACCCGGGCCATGAAGAGGAGATCCGTCAGGTCGGAGAGTGGACTGCGGACCTGCGGGCGGTGTGAGGGGGGAGGGGTTCGGCCTCCATTCGTCCGTCGCCCCTTCGGGATACCGCACGTTGTGCGGGCGACTGACGAACGGATGCCTCCGGCGGGGCGTTTGACGGAGGACGGCGGCGGACCTTCCGGCTGGACAGGGGCTTGGTGGGCGCAGTGAGCCCAGAGGGAGGACACAAGTCGTTTAGACATAAGGTCCAACCGAGTTACGTCCTACATCAGACCCGATACACCCGACACAAGTCGCTTAGACCTCAGGTCCAATCGAGTTACGTCCTACATCAGACCCTACACCCCCGACATAAGTCGCTTAGACCTCAGGTCCAACCGAGTTACGTCCCCCATGCCCCCTGTTCACCAGGGCTGCGCGCCGATCGGGGGCTGGGTGTTTGCCCGAACGCCGAGGGTGATGGGGCAGGCCCGCAGCGCCACTGCACTCTTGGCGCCCTTGGCGTCTTGGCGGTCCCCTCGCGGCTGACGTGTGATCGGCAGAAGCGACAGACTCAGTCCGGCCCGATCCGAGCCACGAGAAGGAGAAGCGTTGGGTCGGAGAGTGGTCCGCCTCGCGGCGGAGCTCCTGGCAGCGGGCGATGTAGGTGCGCACCATGGTGCTCATCCACTCCTCGAAGGCCGGCGGGTGGCGCAAGAAGGGCACCGATAGGGCTCGAACAGCATCGAAGGCGGCGGCGAGGGCGGGGGTGTACCGGACTTTGTGTATCGGCGTCGTTCCGGGTGACCTCGGGGTTCACAGGTTGACTCGACCGGGGAAGTAGATTGCGAGCTGTTGGAGGGCGAGGGGCCAGTCCTTGATCGGACTGGTCCACCGTCTCGAAGCGTGGTGCAAGGCCAGGTACAGGACCTTCAGGGCGGCCTCCTCGCTGGGGAAGTGGCCCCTGGGCTTGACGGCCTTGCGGAGCTGGCTGTTGAGGGCCTCGATTGAGTTGGTGGTGTAGATCGCCCGCCGGATGTCGGGGCCGAAGCTGAAGAAGGGGATCACGCTCTCCCAGTTGGACCGCCAGGACTTGGTGATGCTGGGGTACTGCGCCCCCCACTGGGCATCGAATCGCTCGAGGGCCACCAGGGCCTCTGAGTCGGTGGCCGCCACGTATATGGGCTTCAGATCCCGGGCCAGCGCCTTGCGGGAGTTCCAGGCCACCGTGCGCAATGAGTTGCGGATCATGTGCACGATGCAGAGCTGGACGATGGTTGCCGGGTACACCGCGCCGATGGCCTCTGGGAAGCCTTTCAGGCCGTCCACGCAGGCGATCAGGATGTCCTCGACACCGCGGTTCCGCAGCTCCGTGACGACGTGTAGCCAGAACTTCGCACCCTCGGCCCCGGCGATCCACAAGCCGAGGACCTCCTTGACCCCGGCCATGTTGACGCCCAGCGCGACGTAGACCGTCCGGTTCTGCACGGTGCCGTCCGTCCGGATCTTGACCACCAGGCCGTCGAGGTAGACGATCGGGTAGATCGGATCCAGCCTGCGAGATCGCCAGGCGTCGATGTCGGCGACCACGCAATCAGTGACCTTCGAGATCAGCGTCGGGGACACCTCGGCACCGTAGGCCTCCTTGAAGTAGTCCTGGATCTCCCGGACCGACATCCCGCGTCCGTACAGGGCCAGGATCCGCTCGTCGAAGCCCTCCACCCGCCGCTGGTGCTTGGGCACCAACTGGGGTTCGAAGCTGCCCTCTCGATCCCGCGGGATCTGCACCTCGACCTTCCCTACCCCCGTCAGCAGCGTCTTCGAGCTGCTGCCGTTGCGGGCGTTCTCTCCAAGCCGGGATCCGCCCTTCTCGTAGCCCAGGTGCTCGCCGAGCTCGGCCTCCAGGCTCTTCTCCACCAGCCGGGCCGTGAGCTGCCGCAGAAGGCCCTCCGATCCCAGCAGCTCCTTGGGGTCCTCCACCATCGCCAGAAGCTGCTCCAGCAGCTCGTCTGAGATCTCGTGCTTCTTCTTGTTCATCAGGTGCTCCTTCAGGGAAGGAAGTCACCCGGAAGCCTTGACGTGTCTACACAAAGTTTGAGACAGCCCCGCGAGGGCCTCTTCCCGACGGCCCAGCGCGCTGAGCCGACTGCCCAAGTTGTTCTTTCGGTGCGCTTCACGGGCTTGGTCGGCATGCTCTTCATCTCTGGATCCACGGATGATGTCCGCCCCCACCGTGACGACCACCGCAAGCTCAAGCAGCGCCACCGTTCGGTCCGGCAGCAGCGCCTCCAGCCTCGTGCACAACACCGGGTCCGGCCGCCGCTCCAGCGACTCCGCCATCACCCGCCCCGCCGGGTCCCCCGTCTCCTGGGCGACCTTCAGCACCACCTCCGCCAACGCACTCCGGCGCTCGTCGATCAAGCGCCACAGGGGCTCCTCGTTTCCGGCCGCGCCCAACCGGGTGAGCACGGTCAGCGCCGCGTTCGCCCGGCCACGATCCACGGCGGTGAGCGCCAACGCGCCGTCCCTGTGCTCGGCGGCGACGAGCGCCTCGCCAACGCGGTCGGGGCGGACCCCCGGGCGGACGGCATACTGCTCGGCCCTCCAGCCCGTCGTAGGTACCCCCGCTCAAAGACCCTCCCTCTTAGCGCCTTAGCGTCTCTGCGCGAACCACGGCCCCCACTCCCTGCAGACAAGTCCGGACCCCAAGCAGCCCTGACCGAAAGGTGAGGATGGTCACCACAGAGATGTTCCGTTGAGCGTCAAGCGGAATCTGCAAGAACGTGAGCCGGGCCGCGCCCATCAAGCGCTCTTCGGGACAGGCTCCCTGGGCCGGAAGAGGTCGTCCACCCAGGTAGTCCTGCGGATCATGAGCACCCAGGCGACACGGAGCAGTCGCCGCATGACGGCCACATGGGCCACATGCGGCAGCTTTCCCTTCCCCGTGAGGATCGAGTACCAAGCGCTCACTGCGGGGTTGCACCGCGCCGCCGTGACGGCGGACATGTAGAGCGCGCCGCGCAGCCGGCTGTTGCCCATTTTGCTGATCTTCCGCTGCGGGTTGCTCGATCCGCTCTGCTTGGGTCGAGGATCGAGACCGCTGCGAGCGACCACCTCGTCGGGGCTCATGTCCCGCGCAAGGACGCTGAGTTCACCGAGGATCTGCACGCCCGCGCGATCCGCAATGCCAGGCATCGAGGTGAGGGACTCGAGGTCCTTGGTCAGGTCCGGGCTCGCCCGAACGACCCGGAGGGCCTCGCCCTGGCAGGCCTCAATTCGCTGGGCCATGACCTCAAGCTGGGCCTGGATGTCCTGGATGACGTAGGCGGGCGTGATGGACGTGGCCCTGGCGGCGGCGAGCTGGTTCTTGAGCGCCGTCTGCTGGACCGTCAGGTTGGCGAGGTGCCGGGTGACCGCGCGCAGCTCCAGAGCCGCCTCTGGGGGTGGCATCCAGCGTTCCCAGGGCATGCACTGGGCGAACTCAAGCAGGACGAGGGCATCGACCTTGTCGGTCTTGGCGCGCCGCATCTGCGCCTGCGCGAAGCGGCGTGCAGCCAAGGGGTTGACGACCATGAGCTCCACGGTGGGCTCGGCCGACAGCACGAGCGCCGGATCAAGATGGAAGTTGCCCGTGGCCTCCAGAACGACCCGGCTCGTTCCACCCTTGAAGGTCAGTGCTCGAACCAGGTGCTTGTGCCCCGCTGGGCTGTTTTCGAAGGTCATCCTCCGGACCTCCGCCTTGTTGCGTACCAGCGCAACAACGAGCTCCTTGGCGCTCACATCGATGCCCGCGAAAACGCGGGGCTTCCTTCCCGTCGGTGCCATGTCTTTCCTCCAGTGGTAGAATGCACCCGGCTCCCGACCCTGTACCCAAACCGCCTGCCAGCCTTGCATACGCGGGCTCGAAGCCCCAGATGTTCCCCGGCGTGTAGGTGGTGGAGGGCGGGGGCCACTTCTCCATGGCAGGTTCGAGTCCTCAGCGGATGGTGGCTCGAAGCCGAGTGCGCAGCACTCCTCGCAAGGCAACCCGCGTCCCGCAAGCCCCGCCACCCTCTGACCCCGCCTAGATCCTGCCACTTCTAACGATCCTCCTATATCGACTCATTGAGTGAGAGGGGGCTGGGCGCCCCCTCTCACACTCTCCCCGCCCCCGGGTGATCTCTGTGACAGGCTGTGGGCCTACGACACTGATCTGGGTGGTGGGGAGAGCCTCCACAACGTACAAGGGCACAGAGGAGATCAGGGAGAGTTCGCCGCGGTTGCCCGCGGTGGCTCTGCTGCCCGCCCCGCCACTCTCTCACCGTGCGCTCTGTGCCCGCTGTGGTGGATTCCTCTCGCCCGTGGAGCGAGTCTGCTCGAGCGCTCCGATCTCGCGGCCCAGACACCACGGACAGGGCACTGAGGAACTTGTGGGCAATGAGAAGCGCCTCGCGGGGGGAGGAAGAACCCAGCCCCTACCCCTCACCCCTCCCGCGCCCCCTGACACCCCACGCACAGCGTCGCCGTCGGCCGCGCCCGCAGCCGCGCGATGGCGATCTCCTCCCCACACCGCAAACACTCGCCGAACTCCCCCTCGGCCATCCGCGACAAGGCCAGCTCGATCGCGTCGAGCTGCTCCACCATCAGCTTGTGTTGCGCCTTGGCCATCGCCTGCTGCTGCATGGCGTCCATGCGCGACAGGCGCCCGATCGGATCGTCCAGGCTGACCGGCCGACCGGCCTCCAACACGCCACCTAGTGCCTGGGAGATCCCCTCCCGCTCCTGCTCCAGTCGTCCTCGAAGCTCCTTCAGCTCCGCCCCCGTCACCCCGCCTCCAACGCCGCCTTGCATGTGTTCACATGCACCGCCACCACCTTCTCGACTTCCTTCGTGTACCCCCCCGCCAGCACCCACAGCACCGGGATCCCCCGCTCCTTCGCCATCCGGAACACGATCCGATCCCGCTCCATCAGCGCGGCGTGGTCCAGGTCCAGCGGCGAGTAGGGATCCTCCTTGTACGGGTCCGCCCCGGCCTGGTAGAGCAGCGCTGCCGGCCGGGCCCGCTCGATCGCCTTGGGCAGCTCCCTGGTCAGATGACCAAGATACTCCTCGGCCCCTGCGCCGTTACGCACGGGCACGCTCCAGGCGTTCTCGGTGTCGTCGGCGCGCACGCTCTCGACGTCGCGGTAGGCGAGGTTGTCCTTGTACCAGTTGCCGTAGATCGAGAGCTGGTACAGCTCGGGCCGGGTCCGCAGCAGGTCGGCGGTGCCGTTGCCGTAGTGCAGGTCCATGTCCAGGACCAGGGCCCGCCCCAGCCGCCCCTCGGCCCGCATCCGCTCCCAGGCGACGACCAGGCCGTTGAAGGTGCAGAATCCCTGCCCGCGGTGGGCGTGGCTGTGGTGGAAGCCGCTGGCGAGGTTGCCGGCGATGCCGTCTTCCAGCGCGGCGCGCAGGCCGTCGATGCAGCCGCCGTTGGTCCAGCGCACGGCCCGGGCCAGCTCGGGCGACCAGGGGAACTTCTGCGACTGGGCCAGCTCGCGGGGCTGGCCGGTGGCGATGGCCTGGATGTACTCGGCGGCGTGGACCCGCAGCAGGTCCTCGTCGCTGACGGGCTGCGGCGCCAGGAGCTGGACCGGCAGGCCCTGCCGCTCGATCTCCGCCCGCACCAGGCGGAACTTGCGGATGGGCATGATGTGCTCGCCCAGATCGGCCTCGTACTCGGCGGCGTGGAAGACCTTCATCACAGCTCCCTCAGGCCGGCGGCCAGGATGGCGAGGGCCTCGTCGACGTGGCGCTCGCCCAGGATCAGCGCCGGACGGAATCGAACACTGCTAGAGCCGCTGCCGCCCATCTCCAGGCCGCGCTGGCGGACGAGGTCCAGCAGGCGATCACGGCTGGCTGCGTCGGGCAGATCGAAGGCGCAGAAGGTGCCCGCTCCCCTCACCTGGGAGATCGGCCCGGGCAGCCCGGCCAGGCCCTCGCGCAGCCGCCGCCCGACCCGCTGCACCTGGTCGAGCAGCCCGTCGCGGTCGATGACCTCGCAGACGACCTCGAGCTGGGCCCCGCGCAGGGGGTCGCCCAGCCAGGTGTTGAAGATGCGGTAGGGCAGCTCGGGGACCAGCGCCTCGCGCATATAGACCCCGCCGATCAGCATCTTCTTGGAGAAGGTGACCAGGTCCGGCGGCTCCTCCAGGCCCCAGGCCTCGTGAGCCCAGAAGCGCCCGGTCCCGCCGCCGCCGGTCTGGACCTCGTCGACGATGAAGAAGGCCCCGAAGCGCGCGCACAGCGCTCGCAGCTTGCGGAAGAAGTCGGGGCTGGCGTGTCGATCGCCCCCCTCGCCCTGGATGGGCTCGACGATCAGGGCGGCGAGGTTGCCCGCCTGTAGCGCCACCTCGACCGCGCGCAGCGAGCGCTGCTCCTGCTCGGCGTTGTGCGCGAGGTTGTCCTCCAGCGGCCAGCGGGTGTCGGGGAAGGGCGCCACCGGCCAGTCGAAGGCGGGGAAGTCCAGCTTGTGGATGGCCTTGCTGCGGGTGAGCGAGAGGGCGCCCAGGCTGCGCCCGTGAAAGCCACCCTCGAAGCTGAGCACCTTCATCCGGTTGGCCCGCGCCTGAGAGTTGGTCATGCAATCAGACAACTCCTGGGGGCCGACCGGCCCGCCCCGCTCCCGCTCGGCGTAGGCGACGAAGGCGAGCTTGATGGCGTTCTCGACCGCTTCGGCCCCGGTGGTGACCGCCAGCACCTGGGCCATGCCCTCGGGGCCCACCCGCATCAAGGTGCCCTCGACGATGTCGACCCACTCCTTGGGCGGCGCGATGCCCAGCGCCGGTCGGAAGCCCGCACACCAGTCGAAGCGCCCGTTCTTCCAGGCGGCCAGCAGGTCGGGGTGGTTGTAGCCAAGCGGCAGGGCGGCGATGTGGCCGTACAGGTCCAGCAGCACGTTGCCGTCGACGTCCATCAGGTAGTTGCCCTTGCAGGCGCGGCTCTCCAGGTACAGGTGGACGCTGCGGGCGTCCTGGTACTGGCCGTGTCGGGCGCGCAGGGCCTCGCCACGGGGGCCCGGGACGGCCGTCAGCAGCTTTACATTGGTTGGCTCATCAGGAATCGTGGACATAGGAGTCGTCTCGGTCCAGTCGCGCCGCAAGGCGGCCTGGGCTTCGGGGAGGGGGGGAGGACGCGGCCCGGCCCACCAGGCCGGCGGGTAGAGGTCGACGACGGCGCTCTCCAGCAGCGGGTCGAGGCTGCCGAAGTCGGAGAGCGAGGGGCGCAGCAGCACGACGTCCAGGCAGAAGGGGCCGCTGGGGAAGGCGTGCTCGCGGATCTCTGCCAGATCCTCGGCCGGGCAGTGCTGGGCGTGGATGGACTGGATGTGGTCGATCAGCTCGCGCAGCTCGCCGGGAGCGACCAGCCGCTCCTCCTCTCGGCCGATGCGGCGGATCACCGAGATGAAGGGCAGCGGCAGGGCCGGCTGGCCGGGCTCCCGCTCGCGGAAGTCGGGCTGGGCGTAGTGCAAGGCCGTCGGCGGGACCGCCGAGAAGCCGGTCTTTCCGTAGGCGAGCAGCCGCACGATCGAGGACTGGTCCGCCGGATCGATGAACTCCATCTCGGCGAAGAGGGTGATCCGGCCCTCGCCGCCCAGCCCATCGCGGGCGAGCTGGGCGGGCGCGATGCGGAGCAGGCTGGCCACGCCCGTGCGCCGCCACTCCGGCACGACGTAGCTGTGCGAGAGCAGGACCACGACCCGGGCCGAGTCCCGGGCGTAGCTGAAGAAGCAGTCCCGCACCCCGACGATGGCGCCTTCCAGGTCGCGCACCAGCACCATGCAGTACTGCACCTCGAAGTCCGGGACCTGCGAGACGACCCGCCCGGCGTGGAACCAGCGCCGGAGCACCTCGTCGCTCTCGATCTCGCCCTTGGGACCGAAGTGCTCGTTCAGGATCGCCAGCCCCTGCTCGAAGGCCTCGGCCTGGTCCACGACCTCCAGGCGCAGCTCCTCCAGCAGGGCCCGCAGCCGCTCGGGCCGCTCGCCGGGGTGGGCCAGGCGGAGGTCCAGCTTCATCCGTCCAGCTCGGCGGCGACGTCGGCGAAGACCGAGAGGGCGATCTCGGCGTGCTCGGGGCGGGTGACCAGGTGGGGCCGCAGGCGCACCGAGCGGCTGCCCGTGTAGGTGGCGAAGACCCCCCGGGCCAGGGCGCGGCGGTTGAACTCGTCGCGGGCCGCGGCGGTCGGCAGGTCGAAGGCCAGCAGGAAGCCCCGCCCGCGAGCCTGGCTGAGCAGGCCCGGGTGCCGACGGCAGAGCTGCTCCAGCCCCTCCAGCAGGAGCGCCCCGGTCTGGCGGACGTTGGCCAGCAGGTCCTCGACCTCGATCGTCTGCAGCACGGTCTGGGCGAGCTGGGCCTTGCAGCGGTCCCCATTGCGGGTCTGGTACATCCGCCCGAACCGGGTGATGGCGAACTCAGGCGTCGAGAAGAAGCCACCCATCTGCATCTTCTTGCCGAAGCAGAGCAGGTCGGGCGGGCGAGGCAGCTGCAGGTGCTCGACGGCCCAGAGCCGGCCGCTGGTCCCGACCCCGGTCTGGACCTCGTCCAGCACGAAGGCGGCTCCCGCCTGGCCGGCGAGGCGCTGGACCGCCTGGTAGAAGGCCGGGCTGGCGTGGCGGTCGCCTCCTTCGCTCTGGATCGGCTCGACGATGACCGCGGCGACCCGGCCGGCGTGGGCGTCGAGCGCTCGCTCCAGCTCGACCAGGCAGCGGGCCTCTTCCCGAGCGTTGTGCTCGGCGTTGTCGGCGAGCGGCCAGCGGTTGGCCGGGAAGGGCACGGTCGGCCAGGGGAACGCCGGCAGATCGGCCTTGTGCAGCAGCTTGCTGTGCGTCGCCGAGAGCGGACCCAGCCCCCGGCCGTGAAAGGCGCCTTCGAAGGCGACGACGACCGCGTCGGTGCCGCGGTTGTCCATCCAGGCGGCCTGCTCGTCGGCGTCCATCTGGAGCGGGTCCGGCGATCGCCCCGCGCGCCGCCGCCGCGCCTCGCCGTGCACGATGAAGGCGGCCTTCAGGGCGCTCTCGACGCCCTCCCCTCCCCCGTCCACGCAGTACATCGAGCCCATCCCCGCCGGCGCCCAGCGCTCCTGGACCCGGTGGACGAACTCCAGCCAGTCCGGCGCCGTCAGGAAGGGCGTCGAGGTCGGGTTGGCCGCGGCGCGAGCGAAGGCGGGCGAGGAGGCCGTCGCCAGCAGCGCCGGGTGGTTGTAGCCCAGCGCCCCCAGGGCGAAGCTGCCGAACAGGTCCAGGAAGATGTTGCCGTCGAGGTCCTGGAGCCAGACCCCCTCGCTTCGCTCCGCGTCCATCACGACCGAGCGGTAGCGGTGCTGCATGTCGAAGCGGCCCCGGGCGATGGCCTGCGCGGCGAGAGCTCCGGGGAGCGTGCCGGACACCGAACGTCGATCCATCTTCAGTCCTCCCGTGGGCCGACCGGGTTGAGCTCGGCGAAGCGCTCGATCAGGCTGCGGCTCTCGTCGTCCAGGGTCCGAGGGGTCAGGATGCGCAGCTCGACGAGGTGATCGCCGCCGTCCACGCCTCGGCCCCGCAGGCGCAACCGGGCGCCCGAGTCGCTGCACGGGGGGATGCTGACGTGCACCGGGCCCGCCGGGGTCTGCACCTTGATCCGCCCCCCCAGCAGGGCCTCGACCACCGAGATCTCGACCACGCTGACCTCGCCCGGCGCAGGCGCGGCCGGAGGAGGAGAGGCAGAGGGCCGCGGCCCCGAGCCGTGGCTGCGCCGCTCGCCGCGCTGGCTCTGCGGGCCGGGCGAGGCGTCTTCATCCCGCACGACCGTGATGTCGCAGACCAGCTCGCCGTAGGCCCCGCCGCTGACCCCGGCGTCGCCGTAGCCGGGGACCCGCAGGGTGTCCCCGCTCTTCACGCCCGGCGGCACCCGCAGATCGTGGATCTCGGGGTAGCGGTGCAGGCCGTGGCCGTCGTCCCCGCGCAGCAGGCGCGGGTAGCGCAGGGTGACCGTCCCGCCGCGGCCCGCCACGCTGGAGGGCACATCGACCTTCAGGTGGATGTCGCGCCCGGGCCGAGGGTCCTCCGCCGCCGGCGCCGGTCCGCCGCGCACCGGGCCGCTGCTGGCCGGCCGGCCCCAGCTGCCGCGGTTGGCCGCGTTGGCCTGGGGTCCGCCGAAGCCGAACTCCCCGCCGCCGAAGTCGCCGAAGATGTCCTCCAGGCCGATGTCGTTGGCCGGGTTGCGCCGGCCCCGTCGGGTGGAGGGCCCGGCCCGTCCGTGGGGGCTGGGATCGCCGACCTGTTCGAAGTCGAAGCCGCCGGGCGGCCGCCACTTGCCGCCGTTGCGCCCCGGCCCGGAGAACATCGTCGAGTACCCGCGCCGATCGTAGGTGGCGCGGCGCACCGGGTCCACCAGCGTCTCGTAGGCCTCACGCACCTGGGTGAAACGAAGCTGGATCTTGGGATCATCGCCGGCCACGTCGGGGTGGCACTCGCGCGCCAGCCTGCGGAAGGCGCTCTTGATCTCGTCGACATTGGCGTCGCGCGCGACCCCGAGCGTCGTGTAGTGATCGGCGGTCTCGGACTCGCTCATTCGACATCCCGGTCTTGGGCCCTACTCTATCCAGAAACAGCGGGGGGGGGCTGGGGCCTCGCCGGCCCCCTCCCCCCCCGATCGGCCTTCGGC
>DDSR01000040.1 GCA_002343455.1 Deltaproteobacteria bacterium UBA2385
AGGTAGTCCATCTCCAGGGGTGGGGGCGTGCGGGGCTCGGGCCGAGGCGCCTGGCGCTGGGCGACAGCAGCAGGCGCGGCGGCCTCACGCGGCGGGGCAGGCAGGTCGCGGGACGGGTCACGCGCGTCGCGGGGCAGGCCGCGCGCTTCGCGGGGAGGGAGATCGGCGATGGACCGCTCCAGCAGGTCGGCCGCGGCGATGGTGTCACGCACATCGTCGGGGGGCAGGGTCGGGTCCCACTCCGCCTCGACGAGGTGCCGACCGCTGGCGGCCGTGCCTCGCTCGCTGCTCCCGGTGGTGGGCCGGTCGAGCGGAGGCCCGTCGCTCCAGGCGGTCGGGCGGCCCGTGCGGCGCGGCATCGACTCGGGCAGCTCCAGCGGGATGACCGCCGCGGGCTCAGGGGTACCGCGGACCTGCAGATCGGCGGCGAGCTCCTCCTCCAGCTCGCTCACCGAGGGCTCTTCCTCGTCCAGCTCGGACTGCTCCTCTCGCGCCTCGCGGATCCGGTCGGCCACCCGGGCCCCCGCCGCGCTCACCCCGCCGACGGCCTTCCGGCCCAGCGACAGGCCCATGCTGCCCACCCGCGGCACCGCGACCTCGACGCCACCGAGGAGGCGTGAGGCGAGCTCTTCGAGCCGAAGCGGGGCGACGAAGGGGAGCGCCGCCAGCGCCGTGCCCACCGCGACGATCCAGGTGCCGGCCGGGCCGACCAGGCCTCGGAGCGTCTGGACCGAGACCTCGCCCACGATGCCGCCCGCCGGGAAGTCGTCGCCGACCTGCGACGGCCAGAGCGAGGCGATGATGGTCAGCGAGGCCCAGAGCAGGGTCAGGCCGCCGACGAAGCGTGCCAGCCCGCCCACCCGCCGACGGGCGAGCAGGGCTGCGCAGAGGACGGCCACGGGCAGCAGGACCCAGGCCCCATGACCCAGGACCTGAAAGAGCAGGTCGCTGACCCAGGCGCCGACCGGCCCGGCCGCGTTGGTCACCTTGCTGCCGCTGGAGCGACTGAAGCTGGGGTCGAGCGGGTTCCAGGTCGCCAGGGCGACAAGCGTGTAGACGGAGACGAGCAGCGCCAGCAGCAGGCCGATCGGCCTGAGGTGGCGCATCGCCGGAGAGGCGGCGGCCCTGGGCTCGTCCTTCTTGCGTCCCGCCCGAGAGGGGCGGACCGTCTGGGTCGGCTCACGCGGCGCCTCGGCCTCGGCGCGGGCCCCAGCCCTGCCCGCCGAGGAGGTCTTGCCCGCCGAGGAGGCCTTGCCCGCCGAGGAGGTCTTGCCCGCCGCGCCCGAGGAGGCAGCGGCCGCTCCGAGCTCGGGCGCGAGGGTCGAGGTCTTGCGATTCCGGGTGGCGGCCACGGTTGCTCCGATGGGTCCCGCCGGAGGAGGACACGGCAAGGCCGAGGCCATCTCTTCCGGCTACGGCATCGTAGCGCATCGCTGTTGACACGTCATGCTCAAGCCTCGAACCGGGGTGAACATTCCCCAGCGAGCTCGGCTCGATCAGTAGGTGAAGCGCGCCCCGAGGGTCAGGCGGACGTCGTCGTACTCGATCTCGGCGTGCAGCTTGTCGGCGCTGGCGCGACGGGCCCAGTTCACGCCGCCCTTGATGTCGAGGTAGTCGGTCGCGATGTAGCGGGCCTCACCCCCCAGCAGGAGCATGTGATCGTTGCGCGAGACCTCGCCCTTGTAGCGCTCGTAGCGGTAGGCGGAGCTGAGTCCCAGGCCCACCTTGCGGGCGAAGATCGCGTCGTACCCAAGGCTGACCCGGTCGTAGTTCACGTAGTTCGTGAAGTAGACGTCCTGGAAGTCGCGGCGGAATCCCAGGAGGATCTTCTGCGCTTCCGCGGGCTCGTACTCGGCGTCGACCTCGAGCAGGATGCCCTCGTCGAAGCGCTTGCGATCCACGTCGAAGCCGGCGCCCGTGGGGTCGAGCTCCGTCGTCGTCTCCAGGCCGAGCTCCGCCGCTTGCTCGGTCACGGAGTCTTCGTTGTAGATGGCCTGCCCGTAGCCGGCCACCGCGCCCACCACGAGCTTGGAGGTCACGCGGCCCCGCAGTCCGCCCTTGACCCGGGTCGTCCGGCCGTCGGGGATAGCCAGGAAGTCGCCGACGTCCTGCGAGCTGATGCCGTCGCCCTGCGCATCCACCACGTTGTCCTGCCAGCGGAACCACTCGTGACGGAAGTCGAGCACCACCGCGGTCTTGGGGAAGAAGCGCCAGCGGGCGTCGACGGCCGGGCCGTAGCCAAAGCGGCTGTTGAGGCCCGGACCCGTCAGGCCGCTGGTCAGGCCGAGGTCCAGATCGCGGTCCGAAGCCGCCGACTTGAACTCCTCGGGGACGTTCCACTGGTCGACCTGCACCCGGAAGCCCGCGTCGACCTCCAACGGCCCGCCCGGCTGAATCAGGATGAAGCCGCCCAGGTCGTTGACCAGGTGCTGCTGATAGGCGCTGTCGGCGACACCGGCTTCATCCTCGGCCTCGTAGCCGCTGATCGAGAAGCTGTCGGCGATGCGGAAGCCGACCTTGGCGCCGTCCGGCAGGTACTTGAGCCCGCCCTTCAGGCCGATCGTGTTGAAGCGGTCGAGGTTCGTGACCTCGGCCTGGAAGTACTTCTTGGCCTCGTAGTCGAAGTCGAGGTTCAGCTCGAAGCCGGAGCCCTTGGCGCGCAGTCCGATGCCCGGTCGGATCACGAAGGCCGTTCCGGCAACGGGTTCGGCGCCGCCGCCAGCAGGTCCTTCCACCAGGAAGGCGTTGGTGCGATGGAAGATGCCCGCCTCGAGGTACGGGACCAGCTGGGTGGTCTCGTCACCGAGATGATCGCCTGGCGCGGCCACCGCCGTGCCCGAGAGGAGGCAGGCGAGTCCGATGGTAAAGCGTGTTTGGAGGCGAGCAGACATCAGCAACCGTGGGAATGAGGCAACCGCAGCTTCGGCGAAGACCGCTCAGTACTCGAAGGGGGTGGTGCCCGGGGGATCGACGCCGACGACACCGTCCGAGATCCCGAGACCCTGCGTGTCGTCGTCTTCATCGAGGTTCGACTCGGCGTCGACCGACGAGCTGGAGTCCGCGACACTTCCTTCTCCGGTGCAGGCTTGTACTTCGGACTGGAACTGCCGAACTTTCGCCTGAGCCACCGTGATCTTGCGGAATTCATGCTCGGCGCGAGCGTCCTGCCCCGACGAGAGCGCCAGGTTCATGTCCTTCTGCGCCAGCGACGAGACGGCCAGCAGGGCGGAGATCTTGCTCTTGCGCAGGCGAATGCACTCGACGGTCTCGGCGTCGCCCTCCCGCTCGGCCTCGTCGAGCTGCTTGCCGACCTGGGCGTCGATGGCGCTCATCTCGGCCAAGGCGTCCTTGGCCTGCTGGACCATCTGCTGGCTGCTGACGGCCGGGGCCGCGGCCACCGCGGTCTCCTGCGCGATCGCAGGCGATGCGGCCATCCCAAGGGTGGCGAGGAGCACGAAGATTGAGGGGCGCATGATTGGCTCCAGAGCGAGACGGGCAAGGCTTCGCCTAGCCGCCCCTGTGGTCAGGTCGGGAATACCATGACCAAGGGTGGCCGGCTACCCCCAATTGGATCTCAGCCTCTCAACGAAGAAGGGCGATCCTGGGATTTCCCTAGACCGCCCTCCAAGGCATCGCCTGAGCGACACGTCAGCTTGCCGGCTCCAAGACGAAGGTCGAGTAGATCTCGCCCGTGACGCTGGCGTCGAAGCGCCAGGAGCGCGCGCGGCGCTTGACGCACTCCTCGATGGCCTTGTTGCCCGTGCCGTTGTCTTCGATCCGAACCACCCGCACCTGGCCATCCTTGACGTCGATGGCCACGGCAAGTCGACCGCGCAGTGAGGGGTTGTTCTTGAGCTCGCCCTCGTAGCAGGCCTGGATCTGGTTCTTGTTCTTGCGCACCGTAGCGGCCGCTGCATCACCGCCTGTGGCCGAGCCGCCGTCGGTCTCGGGGTTCACCGCACGCGCCTTGGGCGCCGCAGCGGGACCGGACCCGACTCCGGACCCCGTCCCCGTGCCGGCCTGGCTCATCTGGTCGATGCCGACGTCGCCGGTCCCACGACCGTCGGTCGCGCCGCGGTTGGCCGCGAGGTTCGCCTCGGAGGCCTCGGCCACGCCGCCCACGTTCTGGAGGGCGTCGGAGAGGTCACCGAACTTGCTGTCGTTGTTGCCGAGGAGATCCTCGATCTGCCGGCCCGAGTTGTTCTCGCCGGTCGTGCCGATCAGGCCGGCCAGGAGCAAGGACTTCTGGGTCACATCCTGGCGCTTCGCCTCGCGGCGCGAGGCCTCGGCCATCTGGCGCTCGGAGTCGTTCTTCGGGGCGATCTCGGACTCTTTCTCCTTGAGGACGGGCTCGCCCTCGTCGGTCTCGAGCTCGGGCCGGTCCTCGGGAGGGGGCGCGTCGACGTCGGGAGGCGCGACCAGGGCGAACCGGTCGGGGATGTCGTCGGCCCGAACGAGGTCGAGCACCTCGGTGTTGTAGACGTAGACCATCAACACGGCGGCCATGGTCGAGAAGAGACCGAGGAAGCCGAGGAAGGCCGGATCGTCGTCGTCGAGCAGCCGCGGCCGGAAGTCCTGACCCCCGACGAGGCGGGCGGACTCGGGCGGCGCCGGCACGAACTGGAAGAGGATGGTCAGCTCGCCGAGCGAGACCTTGCCCCGGCTCTTCTCGCTGAGGGGGAGGATCCAGGTGTCCCCCTTCTTGGCGGTCGCCGGTCGCGACCGGAGGTCCGCGCAGGACACCATCCCCTCGTCGAGGGACAGCTTGCCGTCCATCTCCTGGGTGAAGGCGAGCTGATACTGCCCGGACTTGTGGAGGAAGATGGAGTACCGCTTGGGAACGCCCTTGCCGGTCACCACGAAGGTGCTGCGGGGCGACTCACCAATGGTCACGTCGGTACCGGCCTTGACGACCCGCTCCTGAACCACCTTGCCGCCCTGCAGAACGCCGATCCGTAGGACCTTGGGCTGCTCCTGCTGCTTCGTCGACGTGTCGGCCATTCCTTTACGTCCTCTGGCTGTATGGTGGCAGATTGCGAAGCCGATCGCAACCCGTTGCTACCACGCCTGCGCGGTACATCTCGTCAGTCGTCTTCAATGACAACAACCTTTCCATCCGGTTCGTGGAATCGACCACGAAAGACCAATCGACACCACCTGAGACCGCAACGCCCTTGCCAGCAGACAGGGAGGCGATGCCAAGGTCCACAGGTGGAGCCACCACTCCCTACTCCGTCTTGTAGACGACGAACTTGAACTCGCCGAACTGGGCCTGGCCGGCCGTGTACATGACCTCGCGAAGGACCGCGAAGGGCAGCTCCTTGTCGCACTGGATCAGCACCCGCCCCTTGAAGGCGTGCTCCTCGGAGCCGGACTGCTCGGCCAGGGCCTTGGCGGCCTCGGCCTTGTCCAACAGGCGCTGGTAGAGCTTGTCGATGCTCTGCCCCTTCTTCTCGTCTTCGGGGACCGCGGCGAGGTACTGGCCGGGGTTGTCCTCGTCGGGGATGGTCGTGAGGTTCAGCACCGGCACGCCGTCGACGACGATCTGGTTGCGGGCGACCACCAGGTTCACCGCCAGCTCGGGCGGCTTCTGGGCGCTGGAGCTGGGGAGCTGGAGCATGTCGCTGGGCGCCACCGACACATCGCTGGTCGAGTAGGACTTGAGGAGGAACACAAGGATGATGGTCATCATGTCCATCATCGACGTGATGTTCAGCCCCGCCGAGTCTTTCGGTCGCCGTGCCTTCTTGAGTGCCATGGGGAAGTCCTGCAGTAGAAAGGAAGAGGGGGATGCCCGCTCAGTTGAGCGCGCCGCCCGCGATGACGACGAAGGGGAAGAGGACCCGAGACGAGCCATCCGGCCCGCGGTTGGACTTGTCCTCGCGGCTGGAGTCCATGGTCTTCACGATCACTTCGTACTTGAGCTTGGAGTCCGGAACCAGGATGACGTTCTCGTCGTCCGGGTACTCGTCCTTGATCAGGGCCAGGATTCGCGTCAGCTCGGCCCAGTCGTAGTCTTCCAGGTTGGTGCAGCGACCGCCGCTCTTGCAGGGCACGGTGGGGGGGCGCTTCTCGCCCTCCACCACCGGCGGAGCGCCAGCGGGGTTGAGGACCGCGTCCGCGCCCAGCACCGTCACTCCCTCGTGGGTGAGGGCGAGGCTGAGGTTGAGCGGCTTCTTGTCCGGCTCTTCCTCGACCGGCACCGGCGGGCCGATGGCCGGCAGGGTGCTGTCGATGACCGCGAGGCTGACGAACTCAGCCGCCATCAAGAGGAAGGGGATGAGGATGGTGACCAGGTTCATGACCGGGACGAGGTTCAGGTCCTCAGCCTCGGGCAGGTGTCGCTTGATGGCCATTGGGAACTCCGGAGGGGTTCAGAAGCAGCTCAGTCTGGATCGCGCAACCCCGGGACGTCCTGTCCAGACCCCCCGGGGCGCGCGTGTCTCGTCGAGATCAGGCCTGGGCGGCCTCACCGCCATCTTCCTTCAGGGTGCCGCGACGGCGGGCCGAGAGGAGGTTGACGGTCTTGAGGGCGAACTGGTCGATCTCGTCCTGGATCTTGACCGTACGGCTCTGCACGAGGGCGTGCAGGACCAGGGTCGGGATGGCCACCACGAGGCCGGCGGCCGTGGTGAACATGGCGGTCGAGATACCGGCGGCCAGCAGCGTCTGCTTGGTCTCGGCCGAGGCGTGGGCCACGGCTTCGAAGGCCAGGATCAGACCCTGGATGGTGCCGAGCAGACCGGTCAGGGTCGCCACGTTCGCGATCATGGGCAGGAAGGGGGTCCGCTTGTTGAGCTTGGGGAAGACCTCGAGGATGGACTCGTCCACCGCGTTCTGGATCTCCTGCTCGGAGCGGTTGGCCCGGGTGAGGCCCGCCTTGAGCACCTTCGGCAGCGCCGAGTTCGGCTCGGCGTTGCAGAGCTTGATGGCCCGGTCGATGTTGTTGGCCATGATCAGCTTCTGCACCTGGGCCATGAAGGCGGTCCCGTTGATGTTGGCGCGGAAGATGATGTAGTAGAGCCGCTCGAAGGCGATGGCGAGCGCGAACACGGCGCAACCGAGGATGGGCCACATGAAGGGCCCGCCCTTGTGCATGGAGTTGACGAGGAAGTTCATTGGGCGCCTCCGATAGGGGAAGTCACGAGGGGTGGGTTGGGGGGTTCGGACCGAGGGGGGACC
>DDSR01000128.1 GCA_002343455.1 Deltaproteobacteria bacterium UBA2385
GTCGTCAAGATCGAGCCGCCGGGCGGGGACGAGGCCCGGGCCTTCGGTCCGCCCTTCGTGCAGGGAGAGGGAGGCGCCGAGTCGGTCTACTTCCTCAGCGTCAACCGCGGCAAGCGCTCCCTGGTGCTGGACCTGCGTCGGGCCGAGGATCGGGAGCTCCTCCACGCCCTCGTCGCCGGAGCCGATCTCCTCGTCAGCAACTTCCGGCCCGGCGTGCTGGAGCGCCTGGGCCTCGACCCCCAGCGCCTGATCGAGCGGCACCCGCGGCTGATCGTCTGCCGGATCTCCGGCTTCGGGCCCGACGACCCTCGCCCGGGCTACGACAATGTCATCCAGGCCATGTCCGGCATCCCGGCCATGACCGGGGCTCCCGACGGTCCGCCGGTGCGGTGCGGGGCCTCCATCGGCGACCTGGTCGGGGGCCTCAACACCGTGCAGGCCATCCTGGCCGCCCTGCTCAACCGCGAGCGCACCGGCCGGGGCTGCCTGGTCGACCTCTCGCTGCTCGACGGCCTGCTGGAGCTGCTGGTCTACCATGCCGTCGCCTGGGTCGAGGAGGGGCAGGCCCCGCGCCGCTCGGGCGAGGCCCACCCCACCGTCCACCCCCTGCGCACCTACCGGACCCTCGACGGCAACATGGCGGTCGCCGTTGGAAACGACACGCTCTTCGCGGCCCTCGCCCAGGCCCTGCAGCGACCCGAGCTGGCCACGGACCCGCGCTTCGCCGGCAACCCCGGCCGGGTGCAGCATCGGGCGGCGCTCGACGACCTGCTGGAGCCGATCTTCGCGGGCGCGTCGACCTCGGCGTGGGTCGCGCGCCTGCAAGCCGCGGGGGTGCCGGTCGGCCCGGTCCGCAGCGTGCCCGAGGCCCTCGCCGACGCCACCCTCGTCGAGCACGACCACCCCCATGGCGGCCGGACGGTCAAGACCCTGGCCGCCCCGTGGAGCCTGGACGGGGCCCGGCCGGTGGCCGCCCGCGGCGCCCCTGCGCTGGACGGCGACCGCCGATCGATCCTCGAAGGTTGGCCCGATGGCGTCTCTGCGACGGTCGGAGCGGTTGCCTCCTCCTCGCCCGCGAATAAGGCTTAGGCGATTCTCCTGGCCGCCCTGGCCCTCTCCGCTCCCACCGAGGTCACGATGCCCGCCGATAGCTCCGAACGCGAGGGCGTCAGCCTTCCCAGCATCCTCGAACTGCCGATCCTCGCCATCCGCAACTCGGTGATCTTCCCCGTCCTGGCTCGCCCAATCAACGTCGGCCGGGACAAGTCGCTGCAGGCGGTCGAGTCCGCGCTCGCCGGCGAGAAGTACCTGGGCATCCTCGCCCAGCGCGACGTCAAGAACGAGGACCCCACCTCCGGCGAGCTCTACCAGACCGGCTCGGTGGTGAAGATCCTCAAGTCGGTCAAGATCCCCGGCAACAAGCTCTCGGTCATCATCCAGGGCGTGGCCCGCATCAAGGTGCGCAGCTGGCTGCCCGGCGACGACTTCCTGCGCGCCGAGGTCGACGTCTTCGAAGAACCGCAAGAGCACTCCGAAGAGCTGGAAGCCCGCATGGGCAACCTGCGCGAGCTGGCCCAGCGCATCATCGACCTCTCCCCGACCATCCCGGCCGAGGCCAGCTTCCTGGTCCGCTCGATCGACAACCCCGGCGTGCTGGCCGACATCGTCTCCAGCAACCTGGGCATCGGCGTGGAAGAGCAGCAGGACCTGCTGGAGACCTTCGATACCGGCGCCCGCATGGACAAGGTCATCGCCCTGCTCAACAAGGAGATCCAGGTCCTGGAGCTGTCCAACAAGATCCAGACCGAGGTCAAGGGCGAGATGGACAAGGCGCAGCGGGAGTACTTCCTGCGCGAGCAGCTCAAGGCCATCCAGAAGGAGCTGGGCGAGGTCGACGACCGGCAGGAGGAGTTCGAAGAGCTCAAGAAGGGCATCAAGAAGGCCGGCATGCCCAAGGAAGTCGAGAAGACCGCCTTCAAGGAGCTCAAGCGCATGAGCCGGATGAGCCCGGGCGCGGCCGAGTACACCGTCAGCCGCACCTACCTGGACTGGCTGATCGAGCTGCCCTGGAGCCGCTCCACCAAGGACGTCCTGGACATCCAGAAGGCCGGCGAGATCCTCAACGAGGACCACTACGACCTCGAGAAGGTCAAGAAGCGCATCCTCGAGTACCTCGCCGTGCGCAAGCTCAAGCAGGACATGAAGGGGCCGATCCTCTGCCTCGTCGGCCCGCCGGGTGTCGGCAAGACCTCGCTGGCCAAGTCGGTCGCCCGCGCCGTCGGCCGCCAGATGGTGCGCATCAGCCTGGGCGGCGTGCGGGACGAGGCCGAGGTGCGCGGACACCGGCGGACCTACATCGGCTCCCTGCCGGGCAAGATCATCAAGGGCATCAAGAAGGCCAACAGCAACAACCCGGTCTTCGTGCTGGACGAGATCGACAAGCTCGGCATGGACTACCGGGGTGATCCCAGCAGCGCCCTGCTCGAGGTGCTCGACCCCGAGCAGAACGACACCTTCATGGACCACTACCTGGACGTGCCCTTCGACCTGTCCAAGGTGCTCTTCATCGCCACCGCCAACCAGATGGGCCCCATCCCGCCGCCCCTGCGCGACCGCATGGAGGTGATCGAGATCCCCGGCTACACGATGGAGGACAAGCTCAAGATCGCCCGCAACTTCATCATCCCCGAGCAGCTCGAAGAGCACGGCATCGGCGACCACTATGTCGACCTGCCCGACGACACGGTGCGCTTCGTCATCGAGAGCTACACCCGCGAGGCGGGGGTGCGCAGCCTCAAGCGCGAGATCGCTGCCATCATGCGCTGGGTCGCCAAGGAGGTCGCCAGCGGCGCGCAGGAGGGGCAGGTCACCATCACCCCCGAGAAGGCCGAGGAGATCCGCGGACCGATCCACTTCTTCAGCGATGTGGCCGAGCGGACCAGCGTCCCCGGCGTGGCCACCGGCCTCGCCTGGACGCCGACCGGCGGCGACATCCTCTTCATCGAGGCCACCAAGATGAAGGGCAAGGGCAACATGAAGCTGACCGGCTCGCTCGGCGACGTGATGAAGGAGTCCGTCGGCGTCGCCAACAGCTACATCCGCAGCGTGGCTCGGGATCTGGGCATCGACGAGGACATCTTCGACAAGCTCGACATCCACGTCCACGTCCCGACGGGCGCCGTGCCCAAGGACGGGCCCAGCGCCGGTGTCACCATGCTGACCGCCATCGTCAGCCTGCTGACCGGCATCTGCGTGGACCACCAGTTGGCGATGACGGGCGAGGCCACCCTGCGCGGGGCCGTGCTCCCGGTGGGCGGCGTCAAGGAGAAGGTCCTGGCGGCCCACCGCGCGGGGATCCGCACCATCATCCTGCCCGAGAAGAACCGCAAGGACCTCCCGGACATCCCGCCCGAGATCCAGGAAGACCTGACCTTCCACTTCTGCTCGCGGATGGAGGATGTGCTGGCCATCGCCCTGGGACGGGAGGCCCTCGACCTGCGCAAGGCCGAGCTGGAGGCCGAGCTGGAGTCGCGTCGGGTGAAGCAGGAGGCCAGCGAGGCGGCGGCGGCGGCCGCAGCGACCCCCTCCGCCTGAGGGCGCGGGTGGGGGCGGGCTGAGGGCGAGCATGGGGGCGGCGCGTTAATCCCGCCCCCATGCCACTCCCCCGCAAAGTCCTGATCGCCAACCGCGGCGAGATCGCCGTCCGCGTCATCCGCGGCTGCCACGAGCTCGACATCCGCACGGTCGCCGTCTTCTCCGAGGCCGACCGCAACGCCCTCCATGTGCGTCAGGCCTACCAGGCCGTCTGCATCGGGCCGGCCCCCTCGGCCCAGAGCTATCTCCAGGCCGAACGCATCATCGAGGTCGCGCTCCAGACGGGGGCCGACGCCATCCATCCCGGCTACGGTTTCCTCTCCGAGAACGCCCGCTTCGCCCAGATGGTGCTCGACGCCGGGCTCATCTGGGTGGGGCCGCCCCCGTTCTCGATCGAGGCGATGGGCAGCAAGACCGAGAGCCGCCGCCGGATGCAAGAGGCCGGGGTCCCGGTCGTCCCGGGCACGACCGCGCGCATCGACGATCCCGCCGAGCTGAGCCGCGTGGCCGCCGAGATCGGCTACCCGGTCATGCTCAAGGCCAGCGCGGGCGGCGGCGGCAAGGGCATGCGCGAGGTCGCCTCGCCCGATCAGCTGCACTCCGCCTTCGCCGCCGCGCGGTCAGAAGCCCTCTCCAGCTTCGGCGACGACGCCGTCTACATCGAGAAGCGGGTGGTCAACCCTCGCCACGTCGAGGTGCAGGTCCTGGCCGACGCCCACGGCACGACCGTCCACCTCTTCGAGCGCGACTGCTCGATCCAGCGCCGCAACCAGAAGGTGGTCGAGGAGACCCCCTGCCCGGTGCTGCCCGAGGCCACCCGGCAGGCGATGACCGCCGTCGCGGTGCAGGCGGCCCAGGCCGTGGGCTACGTCGGCGCCGGAACCATCGAGTTCCTCTACGACCCGGCCAACGACAGCTTCTACTTCCTGGAGATGAACACCCGGCTGCAGGTCGAGCACCCGATCACCGAGGCCATCACCGGCATCGACCTCGTCCAGGCCCAGCTCCGCATCGCCGGGGGCGAGCCCCTGTGGTTCTCGCAGCAGGACCTCGTCATGCGCGGCCACGCGATCGAGTGCCGGGTCTACGCCGAGGACGCCGGCGACAACTGGAGCCCCTCGCCGGGCCTGGTCACCGGCTACCGCGAGCCCGGCGGCCCCTGGGTCCGGGTCGACACCGGCGTCTACCAGGGCGCCACCGTGCCCATCTACTACGACCCGATGGTGGCCAAGCTGGTGGTCTGGGGCCAGGATCGTGACGACTGCATCCGCCGCACCCGCCGGGCCCTGCTGGAGTACCGGGTGCGCGGCATCCGCACCTCCATCCCCTTCTTCCGATCCCTGATGAACGACCCCGACTTCCTGGCGGGGCAGTACCACACCGGCTTCCTCAGCCCGCAGCGCATGGCCGACCTGACCGCCGCTGCCCGCAACGACCAGCTCGCCACGGTCGCCGCGGCCATCGCCAGCCTGGAGCGGGACCACCAGCTCACCCGCCAGGACGCCGACCCCGCTTCGACAGACCGCTGGCGCTGGAGCTTCCGATGAGCACCCTGACCTCCGACGATCTCGCCCGCGCCGAGGTCCGTGGCAGCTACGAGATCACCGTTGGCGATCGGGTCCGCCTCGTCACTGTCGCCCGCCTCGGCCCCGCCTCCTGCGGCGAGGGCCTGCGCTACGGGCTGCGCATCGACGACGGCCCGGTGCTCCAGGTCGATGCATCGCGTCCGGTCGCCGACGTGCTCTCGCTGCTGATCGAGGACGACGTCTGGGAGGCCGGCCTCGTGCGGACGGACGAGGGCTTCGACGTCGAGGTGCTCGGCTTGCGGCACCAGTGCGAGGTGGTCGACCCTCGCCGCAAGGCGTTGCGGCTGGCCGAGGCCGGAGGGGCCGCCTCCGTCCGGACCGCCATGCCCGGTCGGGTGGTGCGTCTGCTCGTACAGTCTGGCGACGCGGTGCACAAGGGCCAGCCCCTGGTCGTGGTCGAGGCCATGAAGATGGAGAACGAGCTGAAGGCCCCGCGAGACGCCGTCGTGAAGCGGATGATGGTCGAGGCGGGGGCTCTGGTCGAGGCCGGCACCGTCCTGGTCGAGCTGGAGTAGGCCATGGCCCCTCCCACCGGCGAAGACTGGCTGGCCACCCGCGAAGACTGGCTGGCCGAGGTGCGGCGCGATCTGAAGGGGGCCGACTTCGATCAGCGCCTCGTCTACGTCGACGCCGAGGGGCGCCGCACCGAGCCTCTGTACACCCGGCGGGATCTGCCGGGCCGAACGGTTCCCTGGGCGGCTGGCCGGGGGACACCGACCCGGGTCTGGTCGTGGTGCCCGTCGCCCTCCGTGCAGGCCGCCGCGGAGGAGCTGGACAGCGGCGCCACCGGGCTTCATGTCGTCGGAGCTTTGGACCCGGCGCTGCTCCCCCTGGACCGCTGCGAGCTCTCCCTTCAAGCAGGCTCGGCAGCGGCGGCTCTGTCCACCCTGGCTGCTCTGTCCGCGCAGGGTGTGCAGGGCAGGGGAGTGCTGGGCCTCGACCCACAGGCCCCCGATCTCCAAGCCATCGCCGGCCAGCACCCCGAGCTGCGCCTCGCCGTCGCCGATGGCCAGCGCTGGAGCGAGGCCGGGGCCAGCCTCGCCGAGCAGCTCGCCCGGGTCGTGGACGAGGGCCTCGTCGCCCTGCGCCGCTTGGAGGGCCCGCTGGGCCGGGAAGAGGCCTTCGCCCGGATCGCCTTCCGCCTCGCCCTGGGCAGCGAGTCCTTCGAGGGCATCGCCGCCATTCGCGCCTTGCGCGGACTCTGGGGCCGCATCGCCGAGCTCTCCGGCCTCGCGGCCGACGATCCTCGCGGCTGCGCCTTCGTTCACGTCCTGCCCGCCCGCCGAGAGCTCCGCCCGGACCAGCCCTGGTCCAACTCCCTGCGGATCAGCGCCTCGGCCTTCTCGGCGCTGCTCGCCGGCGCCGACGCCTTCACCGCGCTGCCCTCTGTTCTGGACTCGCCCCAGGCCCTGCGCCTCGCTCGCAACACGCCCCTCGTCCTCGCCCAGGAGGCCCTGCTCGGTCAGCAGCTCGACGCCGCGGGCGGAAGCTACTTCCTGGAGAGCCGGACCGTAGGGTTGATGGAGGCGGCCTGGGAGCGCTTGCACGAACAGAGGGCCCCCCTGTGGGGAGCCGCTCGTACAGAGCCTGCGCCGCTGCCACACGCGGCCGCCGACTCCCTGCCCGGCTTCCCGCCCTACCTGCGCGGTCCGTACCCGACCATGTACCTGCTGCGGCCCTGGACCGTCCGCCAGTACGCCGGCTTCTCCANNGGAGAGCAACGCCTTCTACCGCCGTGCCCTCGCCGCCGGGCAGGCCGGCCTCTCCATCGCCTTCGATCTGGCCACCCACCGCGGCTACGACAGCGACCACCCCCGCGTGCTCGGCGACGTCGGCATGGCCGGGGTCGCCGTCGACAGCATCCTGGACATGCGCCTGCTCTTCCAGGAGATCCCGCTGGACCGCATGAGCGTCTCGATGACCATGAACGGTGCGGTCCTGCCGATCCTGGCCCTGTTCATCGTGGCGGCCGAAGAGCAGGGCGTCCGGCCCCAGCAGCTGACCGGGACCATCCAGAACGACATCCTGAAGGAGTTCATGGTTCGGAACACCTTCATCTACCCGCCGGGCCCCAGCATGCGCATCGTGGGCGACATCTTCGCCTGGACCAGCCAGCATATGCCCCGCTTCAACAGCATCAGCGTCTCGGGCTACCATATGCAGGAGGCCGGGGCGAGCGCCGATCTGGAGCTGGCCTACACCCTGGCCGACGGCCTGGAGTACCTGCGCACCGGCCTCGCCGCCGGCCTGGACATCGACCAGTTCGCGCCGCGCATCAGCTTCTTCTGGGCCGTCGGCATGGACTACCTGCGCGAGGTCGCCAAGCTGCGGGCCGGCCGGCTGCTCTGGGCCGAGCTGCTTCGGCCCTTCGCCCCCAAGGACCCCCGCTCCAGCATGCTGCGGGCACACTGCCAGACCTCGGGCTGGTCGCTGACCGCCCAGGATCTGCCCAACAACGTCGTCCGCACCTGCGTCGAGGCCATGGCCGCCACCCACGGCCACACCCAGAGCCTGCACACCAACAGCTTCGACGAGGCCCTGGCCCTGCCCTCCGAGGAGAGCGCCCGCGTCGCCCGCGACACCCAGCTCTTCCTGCAGCGTGAGACCGACACCTGCCGCACGGTAGATCCCTGGGGGGGCTCGCTCGTCGTCGAGCGCCTCACCGCCGAGCTGGTGCAGCAGGCCCGGTCCCACCTCGCCGAGGTGGAGGAGCTGGGCGGCATGTCCAGGGCGATCGAGCGCGGCCTGCCCAAGCGCCGCATCGAGGAGGCCGCCGCCCGCACCCAGGCCCGGATCGACGCCGGCCAGCAGGTCGTCGTGGGGGTCAACCGCTACCGCCAGGCCCAAGAGCCGCCCATCCAGGTGCTCCGCGTGGACAACGAGGCCGTGCGCCGCTCCCAGCTCGCCCGGCTCGCCCAGAACCGCGCCGAGCGGGACGAGGCCGCGGTCGAGCAGTCCCTGGCGGCGCTCAGCCGCGGCGCCGAGGGCACCGACAACCTCCTGGAGCTGGCGGTGCAGGCCGCCCGCGCTCGCTGCACAGTCGGGGAGATCAGCCTCGCCCTTGAGCGGGTCTTCGGCCGGCACCAGGCCCAGCCCTCGGCCCTGCGAGGCATCTACCGGGCCCAGCTGCTCGACTCGGGAGGCGCTGTGGAAGGCATCGAACAGAAGGTCGCGGAGTTCGAGGCCGCCATGGGCCGCCGGCCCCGCATCCTGGTGGCCAAGATGGGCCAGGACGGCCACGACCGTGGACAGAAGGTGATCGCCAGCGCCTTCGCCGATCTGGGCTTCGACGTGGACGTCGGCCCCCTCTTCCAGACCCCCGAAGAGACCGCCCGGCAGGCGGTCGAGAACGATGTCCACCTCGTCGGCGTCAGCTCGCTGGCGGCGGGTCATCTCGCCCTCGTCCCGGCCCTGCGTCGGGCGCTGGAGGCCGAGGGGCGTCCCGACATCCGCATCGTCGTCGGCGGCGTCATCCCGCCAGACGACCACGAGGCCCTCAAGCAGGCCGGCGCCGTCGCCATCTTCGGGCCCGGCACCGTCATCCCGGTCGCGGCGCTGGAGCTGCTCGACCTGCTGCTGAGCCCGTGATCGCGCTGCCCGAGCTGCTGGCCGGGGTGCGCGCGGGCCATCGTGCCTCGCTGGGCCGGGCCATCACCCTGGTCGAGTCGCGCCACCCCGACCACCAGCAGCGGGCCGGCGAGCTGATCGAGGCCCTGCTGCCGGACACCGGCCGGGCCTGGCGGGTCGGTATCACAGGGGTGCCCGGGGTCGGCAAGAGCAGCTTCATCGAGGCGCTGGGCATGATGCTGGTGGAGCGGGGCCACCGGGTCGCCGTCCTGGCCGTGGACCCCTCCAGCAGCCGCACCGGGGGCAGCATCCTGGGCGACAAGACCCGGATGGCCCGCCTCTCGATGCACCCCTCGGCCTTCATCCGACCCTCGCCCGCCGGTGGGACCCTGGGCGGGGTGGCCGCCCGCAGCCGCGAGGCCATGCTGGTCTGCGAGGCCGCCGGCTACGACGTCGTCCTGGTCGAGACCGTCGGCGTGGGCCAGTCCGAGCTGGCCGTCGCCGGCATGACCGACTTCTTCCTGCTGCTGATGCTGACCGGGGCCGGCGATGATCTGCAGGGCATCAAGCGCGGCGTGATGGAGCTGGCCGACGCCCTGGTCGTGCACAAGGCCGACGGCGACAACCTCGTGCCGGCCCGGCAGGCGGCCAGCACCCTGGAGGGGGCCATCGATCTGCTGCACCGCAGGGGCGAGCCCTGGCGACCGCGGGTGCTGCTGGCCAGCAGCCTGGAGCTTACGGGCATCGGGGAGGTCTGGAGCACGATCGAAGAGCACCGCGCTGCGCTCGTCGCTGCCGGCACCTGGGAGGAGCGGCGGGCCGCGCAGCGGGTACGCTGGCTGTGGGAGCGGCTGGATGAGGGGATACGGCAGGCGTTTCGCGAGCCGAAGCTGGCGGCGGCCTTGCAGGAGGCCGAGCGGCAAGCGGCGGGGGGAACGAGGTCTCCCACGGTCCTGGCGCGGGATCTGCTGACGCTGCTGGTCCAGCCGGTTCCTACCGCGGTTATACCGCGTACATGAAGACCGCGATCTCAATCCCCGATCCCCTGTTTGAGAAGGCGGACGAGCTCGCTCGGCGCCTTCACATCTCTCGCAGCGAGCTGTACGCGAACGCGATCCGCGCCTTCGTGGAGGATCACGACGAAGTGGCGAAGCGCCGGGTGCTCGATGAACTCTACGCCGAGGAGTCCTCGGCGCTCCCCGCCGGTGTTGCGCGCGCCCAGGCCCGCATCGCGTCGGAGTGGGAGGAGTGAAGCGCGGCGAGGTCTGGTGGGCCGGCCTGGGCGAACCCGTCGGGTCGGGTCCGGGCTACCGGCACCCGGTGGTCGTGATCTCGACGGACACGTTCAATGACAGCCGGATCTCCACGGTCATCGTCGTCGTGGTCACGTCGAACCTGCGCCTGGCGGCGGCCCCCGGGAACGTGAAGGTGGAGGCGCGCGACACCGGGCTCCGCAAGGACGCCGTCGTCAACGTCTCCCAGGTCCTCACCGTCGACAAGGGGGTTCTGGTCCAACGTATCGGGCATCTGCCAGGCGATCGGCTCGATGAGGTCGAGGCGGGTCTGCGCGAGGTGATGGGGCTGTAGGTGCTGGTCTTTCGGCACATGTTTGGCGGCCTGATTGGCCATGATGCCCCTGCGCCGGGCGTGCTGAAGGTGGCGCTGTGCGGATGGCAAGGGCATGGAGGGCCTCGCCAGGTACATCGCGCGACCGCCCCTCGCCAAGCCTCGGCTTGAGGAGCTCCCCGCGCTGACCTGGCCAACGTGATATCACCCCACGCGTCGCCGGGGCGCCCCCCGTGTATCGCCGACCTGCGGGCCCGAGGCGCGGGCGTGAAGACAGGATTGATCGGTAGACCTGA
>DDSR01000321.1:0-46682 GCA_002343455.1 Deltaproteobacteria bacterium UBA2385
GTCGTGTCGGACATCATCGAGTAGGAACCATCATCCGGTTCGCGCTGGATTCTGGGCGTCAAAGACTCCCAATCAAGGAAGCAATCAATGGCCAACAACCCGAAGATTCGCATTCGCCTCAAAGCCTACGACCACAAGCTGCTTGACCGCTCGGCCAAGGAGATCGTGGACACTGCCAAGAGGACTGGGGTGCTGGTCCGCGGACCGTTTCCGCTGCCTACGACGATCAGCCGTTGGACGGTTCTCCGTGGGCCTCACGTCGACAAGAAGTCGCGGGAGCAGTTCGAGCGCCGGACGCATCATCGTCTGCTCGACATCCTCGATCCCACCCAGGTCACGGTTGATGCTTTGATGAAGCTCGACCTCTCCGCGGGTGTCCACGTCGAGATCAAGACCACCTGAGAACCACGGAACGACGTGGGGGTAACCAGTCATGCCTACGGTAAATGTCTACAACACGGCGCGCGAATCGGTGGGTTCCATCGATCTTGACGACGTGGTCTTCGGTGCGGTGGTCAAGCCTCACCTCTTCCATGCGGCGGTTCGGTACCAGCTGGCCAAGCGCCGAGCGGGTACCCATGCTTCCAAGACTCGCGCTCAGGTCGCGGGTGGCGGCAAGAAGCCCTTCAAGCAGAAGGGAACCGGTCGGGCCCGTCAGGGTACGACGCGAGCTCCGCACTGGCGTGGCGGCGGAGTGGTTCATGGACCGCATCCGCGGTCGCACGCCCACGACCTTCCCAAGAAGGTCCGTCGTGCTGCCCTCCGTTGCGCCATCTCGAAGCGCCTCCAGGACGAGACGCTGACCGTCTTCGACAGCTTCGAGCTGCCCGCGGTCAAGACCCGAGAGTTCGCAAAGGTGCTCGGGCTCTTCGCCTTCGACGATCTCCTCCTGGTCCTGGCTTCCAAGGACGAGGCGGTGGCCCGGTCGGCTCGGAACATTCCGGGTGTGACGGTTCTGCCGGTCGAAGGCCTCAATGTCTATGATGTACTTCGGCACCGCAACCTCGCGCTCACGCGTGATGCCGTTGCGGCCGTTGTCGAACGGCTGGGGAGGTAAACCGTGGCTCAGTTGCATGACATCCTGATTCGGCCTCTCGTCACCGAGAAGACAGCCAAGCTGTCGGCGTCCGAAAACGTCTACACCTTCGAGGTGGGCCTGAGCTCGAACAAGATCGAGATCCAGCGCGCCATCCAGGAAGTGTTCGGTGTTCGGGTTGAGTCTGTACGTACCCTTGTGGTGCGAGGCAAGGCTCGTCGGTTCGGGCGCTTCTCTGGGAAGCGTTCCAACTGGAAGAAGGCCTACGTTCGCCTCGCGGCGGGCGACTCTCTTAACTTTCTCGAGTCATAGCGGGAGCGACGATGGGCACTCGCCGATTCAATCCGACTACGCCTTCCCGGCGTTTCATGACCACCTCGGACTTCGCGGAGGTCACGACTGACAAGCCAGAGCGCTCGTTGGTGGTGTCTCTCAGCAAGAGCGGTGGTCGCAACAACCGCGGCCGAATGACGTCGCGTCATCGCGGTGGCGGTCACAAGCGCCGGTACCGGCTGATCGACTTCAAGCGGGACAAAGAGGGCGTGCCGGGCAAGGTGGCGACGATCGAGTACGATCCGAACCGCAGCGCCCGTATCGCGCTGGTCAACTACGCTGATGGCGAGAAGCGCTACATCCTGGCTCCGGCCAAGCTGTCGGTCGGCTCGTCCATCATCACCAGCGACGATGCGGACGTCACTCCTGGGACCTGCATGCACCTGCACGCCGTTCCCTTGGGTACCTGGGTCCACAACGTGGAGCTTCAGATTGGCCGTGGTGGTCAGATCTGTCGGTCTGCCGGGTCGTACGCTCAGGTGATGGCCAAGGAGGGCGAGTACGTCCTTCTGCGGCTTCCGAGTGGTGAGCTGCGTCGCGTGCATCGGCGCTGCCGGGCCACCATCGGCCAGGTCGGCAACCTCGAGCATGAGAACCAGGTGATCGGAAAGGCTGGTCGGTCGCGCTGGCTTGGCCAGCGACCGAAGGTCCGCGGTACGGCCATGAACCCGATCGACCACCCCCACGGTGGTGGTGAGGGTCGCGCCAAGGGGCGTCATCCTGTGACTCCCTGGGGCAAGCCCACCAAGGGTTACAAGACCCGTTCCCGCAAGAACCCCTCTGACAAGTTCATCGTCAAGCGGCGCAAGTAGCAACACGCTTTTAGGAGGACGGCCCCATGGCTCGTTCCGTCAAGAAAGGTCCCTTCGTCGACCAGCACGTGATTGAGAAGGTGGTGTCCGCGAAAGAGGGCGCCAACCGAACGATCAAGACCTGGAGCCGCCGCAGCACCATCCTGCCCGACTTCATCGGGTTGACCTTCATGGTTCACAACGGCAAGAAGTTCGTTCCCGTCTACGTCACCGAGAACATGGTGGGGCACAAGCTCGGCGAGTTTGCACCCACCCGCACGTTCTTCGGTCACGCGGCCGACAAGAAGTCTCGGGGTCGCTGACTCACTCAGTGAGGCAGCGTCCTCTGCAAGGGGTATCCAATGGAAGCCAAGGCAGTTCTTCGACTCGCGCGTGTCAGCCCTCAGAAGGCTCGACTGGTTGCGGATCTCATTCGCGGTCTCGAGGTTGGCGAAGCCATCGAGCTGCTGGCGTTCACCCGCAAGAAGTCAGCCCCGCTGATTCGCAAGCTGGTGGAGTCGGCGGTGGCGAACGCTGAGCACATGGCGAGCCGCGACAACACGGACCTCGACGTCGACTCGCTCTTCGTCAAGCAGATCCTCGTTGATCAGGGGCCCAACCTTCGACGCTTCCGTCCCCGGGCTCGAGGCATGGCGAACCGCATCCACAAGAAGACCAGCCACATCACTGTGGTGGTCGGCGAAGAGGTGATCTGATGGGTCAGAAAGTCCACCCCGTAGGCTTCCGATTGGGGGTCATTCGTGATTGGGATTCCAAGTGGTACGCGGAGAAGGACTATGTCCGCTTCCTGCACGAGGACATCGCCATCCGGAAGTTCCTCTACGAGAAGCTGAAGACCGCGGGCATCAGCAAGGTCACCATCGAGCGGGCCGCCAACAAGGCCAAGGTGTTCGTGCATGCCAGCAAGCCCGGTGTGATCATCGGCAAGCGGGCTAGCGGGCTGGACACCCTGCGTGCGGACCTTCAGCGGCTCACGCAGACTGAGATCTACCTGAACATCATCGAGGTCCGCAAGGTGGACACCGATGCCGCGCTGGTGGCAGAGAACATCGCGGCGCAGCTCGAGAAGCGGGTGAGCTTCCGGCGCGCCATGAAGAAGGCCTTGCAGCAGGCGAAGCGTTCCGGTGCCAAGGGCGTGAAGGTCCGATGCGCGGGTCGTCTGGGCGGTGCTGAGATGTCCCGGTCGGAGTGGTACATGGAGGGCCGCGTGCCTCTTCACACCCTCCGGGCCGACATCGACTACGCCACGGCCGAGGCCAAGACCACCTATGGCGTGATCGGCGTCAAGGTTTGGATCTTCAAGGGCGAAGTTCTGCCCGGCGAAGAAGACCAGCTCTCCTAGGTAAACAGGCGGAGCTGACCAGGCTCCACGGAGATCGAGATGCTTTCCCCAAAGCGAGTAAAGTTCCGCAAGTCGCAGAAGGGCCGGATGACCGGTCTCTCGTACCGCGGCAGTGAGGTCAGCTTCGGCGACTTCGGGCTTCAGGCCACGGAGTGCGGCTGGCTCACGTCGCGGCAGATCGAGGCAGGCCGTATCGCGCTCACTCGTCATGTGAAGCGCGGTGGCAAGGTCTGGATCCGGGTGTTCCCGGACAAGCCGGTCAGCAAGAAGCCGGCCGAGACTCGAATGGGTAAGGGAAAGGGCAACCCGGAGTTCTGGGTTGCCGTGGTCAAGCCCGGTCGCGTCCTCTACGAGCTGGAGGGCGTCGCCGAGGAAGTGGCGGCAGAGGCCTTCCGCCTCTGCGGACACAAGCTGCCAGTGGCGACTCGCTTCGTCAAGCGGTCGGAGGTGCTCTGATGGGCAAGTCGGATTTCAGCACGTTGACGGACGAGGCGCTCGTTCATGCAGAGCTCGGCGCGGAGCGTGAGCTCCTGGCCGCGGGCTTCCGCCTTCGGATGGGCAACCTGGAAGACACCTCATCCATCGGCAAGCTGCGGCGCAAGATCGCCCAGCTTCGCACTGCTCAGCGCACCCGTGAGCGTGCTCAGGGTCTGCTGAAGGACTCTCTGCGCGGTCGCTACTCGGCGACCTTCGTACCGCAGGCTGCCGGAGCGACCTCTGGTGGCTCGGCTGGGTTCGTGAAGGGCCTGGTTGACAAGATCGAGAGCAACGAATAGTCCTTCGAAGCGGCCTCCACTCGTGGGGGTCACCAGCCTGGTTCGTTCCTCGGCGAGTCCTGCGGTGACGCGGGAGACCCCGAAGTCTGAGCCCGGCATCGTCAACCGCCCCCCGGGGCACAAGCGAGAGTCCTCAAGATGCTTCCTGAAGTTCAGGCTGGAAACGGCCGCGTTCTGGTGGGACGAGTCGTCTCCGACAAGATGGATAAGACCGTCGTGGTGGAGGTGGAGCGTCGGGTCCTTCATCCGAGGTACCGCAAGTACGTGAGCCGCAGCCAGAAGTACAAGGCCCACGACGAGGAGAACACCTACAAGGTTGACGACCTTGTCGTCATCCGCGAGTCGCGTCCTCTCTCCCGCACGAAGCGCTGGGTAGTGGTCGAGCAGCGCTGATCCGGGGCATTCGCCTCGTAGCGTCTCTCTCGAGTACAACCCCCGGAGGTAAGTCATGATTCAAATGCAGTCAGAGCTCGATGTCGCCGACAACAGCGGCGCCCGTCGGGTGGAGTGCATCAAGGTGCTCGGTGGAAGCAAGCGTAAGTACGCTTCCATCGGTGACGTCATCGTGGTGGCTGTCAAGGACGCCATCCCCAACGGCAAGGTGAAGAAGGGGCAGGTCGCTCGTGCGGTGATCGTCCGGACCTCCAAGGAGATCCGCCGCTCTGACGGCACCTACATCCGGTTCGACTCGAATTCGGCGGTCCTCGTCAATTCCGAGAACGAGCCGATCGGGACCCGTATCTTCGGACCGGTTGCGCGCGAGCTCCGCGCCAAGCAGTTCATGAAGATCGTCTCGCTCGCTCCTGAAGTCCTGTAGAGATCCGGAGGTTCACGTGGCCAGCATGAAAGTGAAGCGAGACGACACCGTCGTAGTGCTCGCAGGCAAGTTCAAGGGCAAGACCGGCCGGGTTCTGCGCGTGCTCCGTGATGACCAGAAGGTTGTCGTCGAGCGGTTGAACCTGGTGAAGCGTCAGGTGAAGCCTCAGGCGGGACGTCCCGGTGGGACCATCGAGAAGGAAGCACCGATCCACGTCTCGAACGTGGCCCTCTGGAACGCTGCTGAGTCGCGCAGCGTGAAGGTGGGGTTCCGGGTCCTGGATGACGGTCGCAAGGTTCGAGTGGACAAGAAGACCGGTCAGGTCCTGGATCAAGCGTAAATTTCGCGTCGGCCTCACGGGTCGCATCAAAGGAGAGCAAGGCTATGAAGACCAGACTGCAGACCGCGTACCAGGAGAAGGTATGCGGCGTTCTTCAAGCTGAGTTCGGCTATCGCAACGTCATGCAGGTTCCTCGCCTTGAAAAAGTCGTTGTGAACGTCAGCCTCAAGGAGGCGATCACCAACGCCAAGGTGCTGGATGTCGCGGCCTCCGAGCTGGGGTCCATCACCGGGCAGAAGGCGATCATTCGTCGTGCCCGGAAGTCCATCGCCAACTTCAAGCTGCGCGAGGGGATGCCGATCGGTGCCAAGGTCACCCTGCGGGGTGCGCGGATGTGGGAGTTCGTCGACCGGCTCGTTTCGGTGGCGATTCCTCGGGTTCGCGACTTCCGCGGCCTGGATCCGGACGGCTTCGACGGTCGCGGCAACTACTCCATGGGGATCACCGAGCAGATCGTGTTCCCCGAGGTGGAGTATGACAAGGTGCAGAAGATCACGGGGATGAACATCACCTTCGTGAGCACTGCCCGGACCGACAACGAAGCTCGGGCGCTCCTCAAGCACCTGGGCATGCCCTTCAGGGAGCAGTAGAATGGCCAAGACCTCGATGATCGTGAAGGCGAACGGGCCTTCCAAGTTCAAGGTGCGAGCGAAGAACCGGTGCGGCGTTTGCGGGCGTCCTCGCGCCTACCTCCGCAAGTTCAACCTCTGTCGCATCTGCTTCCGGAACCTTGCGCTCAAGGGCGAAGTGCCCGGAGTCACCAAGGCGTCGTGGTAGCGCGCACTGCACTCGTACTGTCAGGAGCATTAAATGACTGATCCGATCGCCGACCTGCTCACGCGGATTCGGAACGCAGTTCAGGCGCGTCAAACGACTCTTCTCGTTCCCCGCTCGAAGATCAAGGTCGAACTGGTTCGAATCTTGAAGGAAGAGGGGTTCGTAGAAGACTTCGCCGAGGTGGACGAGGGGCCCCAGGGGTTCATTCGTGTCTCGCCTCGGTATGACGCATCCAACAAGGCCGTCATCCGGGGTCTCGAGCGCATCAGCCGTCCCAGCCGCCGTCAGTACGTCGGCAAGCATGACATCCCGCGTGTTCGCAACGGCCTTGGTGTCGCGATTCTCACCACGCCCCGCGGAGTGCTGACCGATCGTCAGGCGCGCGTCGAGGGCGTTGGTGGCGAAGTTCTCTGCTACGTCTGGTAGTACCGGGCCGGATCCTCTGGAGTTCCCATGTCTCGAATCGGAAAGCAGCCCATCCAGCTTCCCCGCGGTGTCCGTTGGGCGCTCGACGGCGGCAACATCTCGGTGGAGGGCCCCAAGGGCTCGCTGCGGCGGTCCCTTGTCCAGGGCGTGAGCATTCGACAGGAGGGCGATGTCCTGCTGGTCGAGCGTGACGATGACTCTCAGCGCTTTCGTACCAACCACGGCCTGATGCGGGCGCTCGTCGCCAACATGGTCCGCGGTGTCAGCACGGGCTTCGAGCGCAAGCTGGAGATCGTGGGCGTCGGCTACAAAGCTGAGATCAAGGGCAAGACCGCGGTGCTCAACCTCGGCTACAGCCACCAGGTGGAGTACCCCTTCCCCGAGGGCATCACCATCAGCGTTGAGAAGAACACGAAGGTGCTGGTTTCGGGCATCGATCGTGAACGTGTCGGCCAGGTCGCCGCCGAGCTCCGAGGCTTCCGGTCGCCGGACAGCTACAAGGGCAAGGGCGTTCGAATCGAGGGCGAGCGAATCCGAATCAAGGCCGGCAAGTCCGGTCAGAAGTGAGGGCAAGATGGCCACGATGAACAAGAGCCTGAAGGCTCGACTCCGACGCAAGAAGCACATTCGCAAGACGGTCCGTGGAACCACGGAGCGGCCGCGGCTGAGCGTCTTCCGCAGCGCGAATCACATCTACGCGCAGATCATCGACGATGTGTCGGGTTCCACTCTTGCGTCTGCGAGCACCCTCTGCAGCGAGCTGCAGGAGCTCGAGGGCCATCGTGGAAACCAGGCTGCGGCGGCTCGTGTAGGTGCCCTTGTGGCCGAGCGCGCACTCCAGGCTGGGGTGCGGCAGGTTGCTTTCGATCGAAACGGCTTCCTGTACCACGGGCGAGTGAAGGCCTTGGCCGACGCTGCTCGCGAAGCTGGTCTCGAGTTCTGAGTGTATTTGCGGAGCCAACTCCGCAGGAGGAATCATGGCCAAAGTGCGTAGCGCTCGAGGCTCCGAGGAAGAGACGTCGTTCATCGAGAAGACCATTGCCATCAATCGGGTGGCGAAGGTTGTGAAGGGCGGTCGTCGGTTCAACTTCACGGCGATCATCGTCTCGGGCGATGGTCAGGGCCGGGTGGGAGTCGGACACGGCAAGGCGGCCGAGGTGCCGGAAGCCGTGCGTAAGGGCACGGAGAAGGCGCGTCGGCGGCAGATCGAGGTGCCCATCGTGGATGGCACGGTTCCTCACTACGTCATCGGCGAGTTCGGTGCGGCCAAGGTCGTTCTGCGTCCGGCCAACCCGGGTACCGGTGTCATCGCCTCGGCGAGCGTTCGGTCGATCCTCGACGCGGCCGGCTACCACAACGTCCTGACCAAGGTGCTCGGCACCAGCAACCCGCACAACGTCGTGCGGGCCGTCATGGACGCTCTGGAGCGCTTGGAGTCGCCTCAGCAGTACGCACTCCGTACCGGGCGTTCCGTGGAAGACATCATGCGGGACTACAACGTCGGGGCCGCAGCTTGGGGCTCGAGCCACTGAGCTCAGGGGGTACACGTGAAGAAGCTCAAGGTTTCGCTGCACCGCAGCACAATCGGCACCACCGATCGCCAGAAGGCGACCGTCAAGGGCCTGGGCCTGCGCAAAGTCGGGGACGTCCGCGTCCTCGACAACACGCCTGCCATCCGTGGCATGATTCGTCGAGTGCTTCATCTCGTCGACGCCACGGAGATCGACTCCGAACTCGAGTTGGGCTGAGGCCCAAGGGAAGACGCCATGGCCGATGAACTCAGCAATCTCGCTCCTGCTCCTGGGTCTCGTAAGAGCCGCATGCGCGTAGGCCGTGGTGAGGGCTCTGGAAAGGGCAAGACCGCGGGCCGCGGCATGAAGGGTCAGCGGGCCAGGAACACGGTTCGTGCGGGCTTCGAAGGCGGTCAGATGCCGCTCCATCGTCGTCTGCCCAAGCGCGGGTTCACCAACATCTTCGCTCTCGAGTTCAGCGAGGTCCGTCTCGACCGGATCGCTGAGCGCTTTCCGGCCGGCTCAGTTGTCGACGCGCAGGCCTTGAAGGACAGCGGGTTGGTGAGCAAGGTGGAGAAGAATGGCATCAAGGTGCTCGGGAACGGGGATCTTGGCCACGCACTCACCATTCGTGCGTCCCGGTTCACCCGTTCCGCTGTCGCCAAGATCGAGGCGGCGGGTGGGAAGGCCGAGACGGTCTGAGGATCCCCGACCGTGATTGAAGCCCTCGCCAACATCTTTCGGATCCCGGACCTCCGGAACCGAATCCTCTTCACGTTGGCGATGCTCGGTATCTACCGACTGGGCGTCTTCATTCCGGCGCCTGGTGTAGACCGGACCGCGCTCGCGGACTTCTTCGCGACGAACCAGAACAGCCTGTTCGGCATGTACGACATGTTCACAGGCGGCGCGCTGGAGCAGTTCAGCGTGTTCGTGTTGGGCATCATGCCCTACATCAGCGCAAGCATCTTCATGCAGCTGTCGGCCATCGTGATCCCGCAGATCGAGCGGTTGAAGAACGAGGGCCAGTCCGGGCGCAACAAGATCACCCAGTACACCCGCTACCTGACCATCGGCATCGCGCTGATCCAGTCGTCTGCCATCGCCTTGGGCCTCGAGCAGATGAAGACCCTGGGTGGTGCAGACGTCGTCATCGAGGCGGGCTGGGGCTTCCGGGCGATGACCATCATCACGATGACGGCGGGTAGCTGCTTCATCATGTGGCTGGGAGAGCAGATCACCGACCGGGGAATCGGGAACGGGGCCTCGCTCATCATCACCAGCGGTATCGTGGCCGCGATGCCCAACGGTGTGCGGCAGACCCTGGAGATGGTGCGGATCGAGCAGATCAACCTCTTGGAGCTGGTGCTGCTGATCGGCTTCATGTTCCTCGTCGTGATGGGCATCGTCTTCATCGAGCGGGGCCAGCGGAAGATCCCGATCCAGTACGCGAAGCGGGTCGTGGGGCGGCAGGTCTACGGGGGGCAGGCCACCCACCTCCCTATGAAGGTCAACGTAGCGGGCGTCATCCCGCCGATCTTCGCCTCGTCGATGTTGATGTTCCCTGCGACCATCGGGACCTTCTACGACCATCCGATCTTCGCGGCGATGAACTCGGCGTTCAGCCCAGGGACCTGGGTCTACAACGTGACCTATGTGGCGATGATCGTCTTCTTCGCCTACTTCTACACAGCGGTCACCTTCAACCCGGTGGATGTCGCTGACAACCTCCGCAAGCACGGTGGCTACATCCCCGGCGTCCGGCCGGGCAAGCAGACGGCGGAGTACCTGGATCGGGTGTTGACCAGGCTCACGGCGGGAGGGTCCATCTACCTCGCCGCGGTGTGCATCCTGCCGACCCTGCTGGTCTCCGAGTACGGGGTGCCCTTCTACTTCGGTGGCACCGGCTTGATGATCATCGTCTCGGTGTCCCTCGACACGGTCGGTCAGATCGAGGGTCACCTGCTCACACGGCACTACGACGGCATTCTCGGGCCCAAGACATCGAAGACCCGGGGACGGCGGAGCGGTCTACAGGGTTCTTGAGGAGTCGGGCTATGAATGTGCTTCTCTTCGGTCCGCCGGGCGCGGGCAAGGGCACTCAGGCGGAGGCAATCGTTGCCCGCCTGGATGTCCCCCATGTCGCCACGGGCGACATTTTTCGGCGGCACCTGAAGGAGCAGACCGAGCTCGGTCGGCTGGCCAAGGGCTACATGGACAAGGGCGAGCTCGTCCCGGACCAGGTGGTGTGCGCCCTCGTCACGGATCGCCTCGCGCAGCCCGACGCCTCGAAGGGGGTGTTGCTGGACGGCTTCCCACGGACCGTGAGCCAGGGGGAGATCCTGCTGGATTGGTTCTCGAAGCATGGTCGCGCCGTGGATCTCGTCCTCAGCCTGGAGGTCGCGCCCGAGCTCCTCGTCGCTCGGCTCAGCGGTCGTCGGACCTGTCGTTCCTGCGGCCGCAGCTACCATGTCGAGACGAGTCCGCCTCGCGTGGAAGGGGTCTGCGACTCCTGCGGCGGTGAGGTCGTGCAGCGGGACGACGACCGTGAAGAGACGGTCCGCTCGAGGCTGGAGACCTACCTCCGCGAGACCGCGGCGGTGTTGCCCTTCCTCTCCGAGCGTTGCCCCGTGGTGCGGCTCGATGGCAGCCAGAGCATCGCCTCCGTGGGGGCTCAGGTGGCCGCCGCGATCGAGCAGGCTCAATCCGCTCCTTGACGGGAGGGCCAGACCTGCGTAGGTGGGCCCGTCAGTCTGAGGGGCGTAGTGCGCTCCTCATCGGGGATTGTCCCCAAACGAAACCGATGAACCGGCCAGCGGCCGGCGAGGTGATCGAGATGAAAGTCAAGGCTTCCGTTGGGAAGATCTGCGAAAAGTGCAGAGTGGTGCGCCGAAAGGGAATCGTGCGGATCATCTGCGAAGACCCGAAGCACAAGCAGCGGCAGGGGTAGAACATGGCTCGTATCGAAGGCGTAGACCTTCCGCGTGGCAAGCGGGTCGACATCGCTCTCACCTACATCTACGGGATCGGCCGCGCTCTGGCGCTCAAGATCCTCAAGGATGCGACGGTTGAGCCCCACATCCGCACCCAGGACCTCTCTGAGGTTGAGGTGGCGGCCATTCGGGAAGTGATCCAGAAGTCCTGCAAGGTGGAAGGAGAGCTCCGCAAGGATGTGGCAATGAACATCAAGCGGCTCATCGACATCAACTCGTACCGGGGTCTCCGGCACAAGCGAGGCCTGCCCGTCCGCGGTCAGCGCACCCATACCAACGCTCGGACTCGTAAGGGTCCGCGCCGCGCCATCAGCCGTCGGAAGTAGGGAGGAATCGCAATCATGGCAAGTGCACGTCGGGCTCCCCGAAAAGTCAAGAAGAACGTTCCGACTGGTGTCGTTCACATCCAGGCAACCTTCAACAACACCATCGTCACGATCACGGATCCGGTGGGCAACACCGTGGCCTGGTCCAGCGCCGGCGTGAAGGGCTTCAAGGGGTCGCGCAAGTCGACTCCCTTCGCGGCCCAGCTCGTGGCCGAGGACGCGGTCCGCAAGGCGATGGAGAACGGCATGAAGGCCGCTGGGGTCTTCGTGAAGGGCCCAGGTACCGGCCGTGAGTCGGCTCTCCGGGCCATCGCGAACTGCGGTCTGAAGATCACGCACATCCGTGACGTGACGCCGATCGCTCACAACGGCTGCCGCCCTCCCAAGAAGCGCCGCGTTTAGTGGTGGGGCTGCGTCGCTTCGGCGGCGTGGTCGGACAGCTCAGGCTCTCGCCCGGTCCACCTGGACCGGGCGTCCTTCAGTCCCTTTTGAGCGTAGAACCGATTGGCCTGGTCGGCAGAAGCTCGAGACGGAGAGATCATGGAAGAAGCATCGACCAACAACTGGCGGGGTGTCATTCGGCCCCGTACGCTGGAGAAGAGCATCAAGGACGGCGGGACCTACGGCAAGTTCGTAGTTCGGCCCCTCGAGCGCGGCTTCGGCATCACCCTGGGCAATGCCCTCCGCCGGATCCTGCTCAGCAGCCTCCAGGGGGCAGCGATCACCTCGGTGAAGCTGGAGGGGGTGCTTCATGAGTTCTCGTCCATTCCCGGCGTGACCGAGGATGTGACCGAGGTGATCCTGAACCTCAAGGGCGTTCGCATCCGCACCAGCGCCAGCGACGTGCTGGTCGGTCGGATCGACAAGAAGGGCGCCCCCGGCCAGAGCGTCGTCGTCACGGCGGGCGACATCCGCTTCCAGGGTGAGGCCGAGGTGCTCAACCCCAACCACGTGGTCGCCACGCTGACCGAGAGCGGCCGCTTCATCGCGGACCTGACGGTCTCCCTGGGCAAGGGCTACGTCCCCGGCTCGCTGGCTCAGAGCCTGGAGCTGCCGATCGGCACCATCCCGATCGACGCCCTGCACTCTCCCGTGAAGAAGGTGAAGTACACCGTGACCAACGCCCGCGTCGGGCAGCGCACGGACTTCGACCGGCTCACGCTCGAGGTCTGGACCGACGGCAGCGTTCGCCCCGAAGATGCGGTGGCTTATGCCGCCAAGATCATCAAGGAGCAGGTCCAGGTCTTCATCAACTTCACCGAGGAGTCGGAGGCCGAAGGGACCTCGGACTTCAAGGCGGAAGAAGACTGGAACGACTCGCTGTTCAAGCGCGTGGACGAGCTGGAGCTCTCGGTTCGCTCGGCGAACTGCCTCCAGAACGCCGGCATCGAGTTCATCTGGCAGCTCGTCGAGAAGAGCGAGGCCGAGATGCTCAAGACCAAGAACTTCGGGCGGAAGTCGCTCAACGAGATCAAGGAGATCCTGGTGGATCTCGGTCTCACGCTCGGCATGAAGCTCCCCAACTTCCCCAAGAACCGCTCGAAGTAGGCATCCGCCTGCTCGACAAGAAAGGAGGCCGCCATGCGGCACCTCAAGACTGGCCGAAAGCTCGGGCGCAACAGCTCGCACCGCACTGCCCTGTACCGGAACATGGTCACGGCGCTCATGGTTCATGGGCGTATCCGCACCACGGAGCCGAAAGCCAAGGAGCTGCGGCGCTTTGCTGAGCAGGTGATCACCCTCGGGAAGAAGGGCGGCACTGCCAGCTCTCTCGAGGGCCTCTCCGATGCTGAGCTCGTCAAGGCCCGGGCCGCTCGGGTCCACAAGATCCGTCAGGCTCGGAAGATGGTGCTGGACCAGGGCGCGCTCGCCAAGGTCTTCGGTGAGTACGCTGAGCGGTTCAAGGACCGTCCGGGCGGCTACACCCGGATCTACAAGGTCGGCTACCGCAACGGCGACAACGCTCCGATGGTCATCATCGAGCTCGTCGACCAGCCTGGCCCGGTCACCGAGGCGGGTCCGCTCGCCGATGAGGCCGTCGACTCGGCTGACGAGTAGCGGTCGTTCTGACCGGGGAACGGAGGGTGGCAACCACCCTCCGTCGCGGCGTGGTGGAGCGGCGCGCCTGTGGTTTCGGGTTAGAGGCTTGAATGGCTGATCGGGTCCAATTGGAGCAGAAGCTCCTCGAGTTCATGCGCTCGAAGGGTCTCAAGCAGACCCAGCAGCGCCAGGTGCTGTTCGACTGCTTCGTGACCTCCGAGGGTCATCTGGCGATTGAGGACCTCCTGGCTCGAGCTCAGCCCGAGCTCCCGGGCATCGGCTACGCCACGGTCTACCGCACCCTGAAGCTCTTCACCGAGGCGGGAATCGCCCACGAGCGCCGCTTTCAGGACGGCTTCTCGCGGTACGAACCTGCCGAGCAGGGTGAGCATCACGATCACCTGATCTGCAAGCTCTGCGGGCATATCTTCGAGTTCGAAGACGACGTGGTCGAGCGGCGGCAGGCCGAGGTGGCCGCGGCCCACGGCATGAAGGTGGTGGCGCACCGCCACGACATCTACGGCGAGTGCATCCAGCCGACGGAGTGCACCTGGTGGCAGGCCCAGGCTCAGGCCCAGGCCCAGGCCAGGTAGTCCGGGGCGCTCGGCGGAGCGCTCGGGCGCCGAAACGAGAAGAGGGCTGGGGTTGAACCCAGCCCTCTTTCGTTTGAGGTGGTGCGTGGAGGGGGAATCGAACCCCCAAGGCCTCGCGGCCACTAGGCCCTCAACCTAGCGCGTCTACCAATTCCGCCATCCACGCGTTTCCTGAGGCTTATTCGGGGCCGTCGGCCTCGTCAAGTCACTGCTCGACGGGCTCACCCTGGGCCGGCTCGGCGGGAAGCACCGTCGCCGGGGGCTCGCTCGGGGCNNGGTCGATCTTGAAGCCCCCCTCGTCGTCCAGGCCCGGCAGCGTCTCGATGCCGCGCTCGAGGTCGGAGTCGGTCGAGATCCTCGACCCGCTGTAGAGGGCCAGGGTGATGCTGGTGAACATGAACATGGCCGCGACGACCGTGGTCGCCCGACCCAGGAGATGGCCCTGCCCACGAGGCCCGTACATCTGGTTGCCCCCCGATCCGCCGAAGGCCGCGGCGCCTTCCTTTCCGGGCTGGAGGAGGATGATGAGGATCAGGCAGACGCACAGGAAGATGTGCAGGATGGTCACGAAGAGTTGCATGGTTCTACCGCTATGAGAGGCGTGGCTTGCTGGCCGCCGCTTCGACGATCGCCCGGAAGCTCTCGGCGTTGAGCGAGGCTCCGCCGACCAGGGCACCGTCGATGTCTGGCTGCGACATCAAGCTGGAGGCGTTGGAGGCGGTGACGCTACCGCCGTACTGGATGCGGACGGAGGCGGGGACCTCGCGGGGAAAGCGCGCGCTCAACCAGCCGCGAATCTGCGCGTGCATCTCCTGGGCCTGGTCCGGGCTGGCCGTCCGGCCGGTGCCGATGGCCCAGACCGGCTCGTAGGCGATGGTGATGGTCATCATGGAGTCCCGGTCGAGCTCGCCCAGCGCTGCGCTGAGCTGCGCCTGCACCACGGCGATGGCGGTGCCGGCGTCCCGCTCGGCCAGGGTCTCCCCTACGCACAGGATCGGCTTGAGTCCAGCTCGGAGCGCAGCGCGCAGCTTGCGGGCGACCACCGCGTCGGTGTCGCCGAAGAGGCTGCGCCGCTCGGAGTGGCCGACCAGCACGTAGCTGCAGCCGGCCTGCTTCAGCATCTCGCCGGACACCGCACCGGTGAAGGCGCCGCTGACCTCGGGGTGCAGGTCCTGGCCCACTACCGCGATGCCGCCGTGGCTCAGCCTCGCCACCACCGCGGGGATTGAGAGGAAGGGCGGCGCGACCGCCACGTCCACGCCGCTGGCGTCGATCAAGGCCCGCTTGAGCTCCATCGCCAGGGCGTCGGCCTCCAGCGGGCCCTTGTTCATCTTCCAGTTGCCTGCGACGAAGGCGCGTCGGCTCATCGCGGCCCCCCGCTGCGGCTGGAGGCCTGGCCCTTCTCCCGAATGGCCTTGATGCCGGGGAGGTCGACGCCCTGGACGAACTCCAGGGAGGCGCCGCCCCCGGTCGAGACGTGGTCGACCTTGTCCGCCAGCCCGAAGGCGGCGATCGCGGCCGCCGAGTCGCCGCCGCCCACGACCGTGTAGCCGGGGCAGCTGGCCACGGCCTGAGCTACCGCGCGGGTCCCGGAGGAGAAGGCCTCCATCTCGAAGACCCCCGCGGGGCCGTTCCAGAAGAGCGTGCCCGCCCCCTGGATCTCGGCCGCCCAGGCCTCGGAGGTCGCCGGCCCGATGTCCAGCCCCATCCAGCCGTCCTCGATGGTCTCGACGATGCGGTTCTCGGCGTCGGCCTTCAGGTCCTGGGCCACCACGTGGTCCACAGGCAGCAGCAGGCGGATCCCGCGCTCGGCGCAGCGTTCGGCGATACGGCGGGCCAGCAGCACCCGGTCCTCCTCCACCCGCGAGCTGCCGACGGGCTGGCCCTTCGCCTTGAGGAAGGTGTAGGCCATCGCGCCTCCGATCAGGAGCGCGTCGCACCGCCGCAGCAGGCTCTCGATCACGCCGATCTTGTCGCTGACCTTGGCGCCGCCCAGGATGGCCACCAGCGGGCGGCTGGGCTGCTCCATGACCTTGCTGAGCGCCTCGACCTCGGCCTTGACGAGCAGGCCCACGCAGGCCCGGTCCATCAGGGCGGGCACGCCGGCGATGCTGGCGTCGGCGCGGTGCATCGCCCCGAAGGCGTCGTTGACGAAGACCGTTCCCAGGCGGGCCAGGGCGGCCGCGAACTCGGGGGAGTTGGACTTCTCGCCGGGATGGAAGCGGAGGTTCTCCACCACCATCACCCCCCCCGGCGGCAGGTCCAAGGCGAGCTGCTCGACGTGCTCCCCGACCGTGTCGTGGGCCAGGACCACCTCGCCGTCCAGCAGCTCGGCCAGCCGCGCCGCCGCGGGCTCCAGCGAGAAGCGCGGGTCCGGCGCGTCCTTGGGCCGCCCCATATGGCTGCAGATCACGATCTTGCAGCGGCGCTCCTGCAGGTACCGGATGGTCGGCAGCGCCGCGCGGATGCGGTTGTCGTCGGTGATGGCGCCGGCGGCGTCGACCGGGACGTTGAAGTCCACTCGGAGCAGGACGCGAGCCTCGTTGAGGTCGAGATCGGTGACGTTCGGCAGGGCCATCATGCCTCCAGGCGACCGAGGAGGCGACACAGGTCGACCAGCCGGCTGCTGAAGCCCCACTCGTTGTCGTACCAGGAGAGCACCTTGGCCATGCGGTTGCCCATGGTCTGGGTCAGGGCGAGGTCCGCGATGGAGGAGTGCGGGTTGCCGCAGAGGTCGGTCGAGACGACCGGCACGGTGCAGGCCTGGAGGATGCCCGCCATCGGCCCCTGGGCCGCCTGGGTCAGGGCGGCGTTGATCGCCTCCTTGCTGAGGTCACGCGAGGAGTTGAAGACCAGGTCCACCAGGCTCACGTTGGGGGTGGGCACGCGGATCGCGAGGCCGTTGAGGCGGCCGTTGAGCTCGGGCAGGACCAGCCCGACGGCCTTGGCGGCGCCGGTGGAGGTCGGCACCATCGACAGCGCGGCCGCACGGGCCCGCCGGAAGTCGCTGTGGGGCGAGTCGAGCAGCTTCTGGTCCATGGTGTAGCTGTGCACCGTGGTCATCAGGCCGCTCTCGATGCCGAACTCGGCGTGCAGCACCTTGGCGATCGGGGCGAGGCAGTTGGTGGTGCAGGAGGCGTTGGAGATCACCCGGTGCTCGGGGCGGAGCTGGTCGTCGTTGACCCCGAGGCAGACGGTCAGGTCGACCGGATCCTTGGCGGGGGCGCTGATGACGACGCGCTTCGCGCCGGCCTCGAGGTGGGTGGAGGCCTTGGCGCGGCTGGTGAAGACGCCGGTGCACTCCAGGACGACGTCGACCTGCTTCTCGGCCCAGGGCAGCTTGGTGGGGTCCTTCTCGGCGCTGGTGCCGACCAGGCGATCGCCGATCAGGAGCCCTCCGTCGACGGCCTTGACCTCGGGGGCGAAGCGCCCGTGGACCGAGTCCCAGGTGAGCAGGTGGGCCAGCATCTCGTCGCTGGAGAGGTCGTTGATGTGGACGAACTCGATCGCGGGGTCGTTCCAACCCGCGCGGAGGACACAGCGACCGATGCGGCCGAAGCCGTTGAGAGCAACGCGGATGGCCAAGGTTCACCTCGGTGAAGAGTGGGGCGAGGGGGTGGGGAGGCGTTAACGCTGGCCCTCCCCCCTCGCCAGCCGTGGAGGCCGGTGTGCCGCTGCTCGTCAGCAATGTTCCCTGGACCGACGAGCCCCTCGACGACGCCCGTCGGGTCGCCGTCCACCTGGGCCTCTCCCCGCCCGAGATCCTCAGCGTCCAGCTGCTGAAGCGCTCGGTCGATGGCCGCCGTCGGCCCCCGCTCTGGCTGGCCAACTACCGGGTCGAGCTGCGGGACGGCGAGCCCGCCGAGCAGCGCCTGCTCCAGCAGGGGCGCCACGGCCTCCGCCTCTTCACCGCCCGCGACGCGCAGCGTTTCGCCTCCTCGGTGCCGGTGCCCGACCTGCGCTCCACCTGGCCCGCCTCGCAGCGCCCCATCGTCATCGGCGCCGGACCGGCAGGGCTCTTCGCAGCCCTGAGGCTGGGCGAGGCCGGCGCCCCGGCGCTGCTGCTGGAGCGAGGCGAGCCGGTCGAGCGCCGCCACTACGATGTGCGGGCCTTCTGGCGTCACGGCCAGCTCGACCCCGAGAGCAACGCCGTCTTCGGGGAGGGCGGGGCCGGCGCCTTCTCGGACGGCAAGATCTACACCCGCCGTCGGGACGGAGAGCTCGGCTGGGTCTTCCGGCGGCTGGTCGATCACGGCGCCGATCCCCGGGTGATGGAGGAGGGCTGGGCCCACCTGGGCACCGATCGCATCCGGGAGATCCTGCCCCGGCTGCGCGCGCGCCTCGCCGAGCTGGGGGTCGAGGTGCGCTTCCGCGCCCGGGTCGATCGGTTCGTGGTCGAGCACGGTCGCTGCGTCGGCGTCGAGCTGGCCGGGGGCGAGCTCCTCCGCGGAGCTCCGGTGATCGTCGCCACCGGGCACTCGGCCCGCGACACCTGGCAGGCGATGCTCGACGCCGGCGCCTCCGCCGAGCAGCGGCCGATCCACATCGGCGCCCGGGTCGAGCACCCCCAGCGCCTGGTCGACCAGGCCCGCTACGGCGCCGAGCGCGGGGCCCTCCCGCCGGCCTCCTACCGCTTCACCTCGGTGCCCCCGGCGGGCCGGGCCCGGCCGGCCCACACCTTCTGCATGTGCCCCGGCGGCACCATCGTCGCCGCCAGCAACCACGCCGGCCGGGTCGTCGTCAACGGCATGTCCTACTCCAACCGCCGAGCGGCCTTCGCGAACTCCGCGGTCGTCGTCGAGGTGCTGCCCTCGGACTACGGCGCCGCCGACCCCCTGGCCGGAGCGCGCTTCCAGGACCACATCGAGCGCCTGGCCTTTGACAGTGGGGGAGGGGGCTTTCGCGCCCCTGGCCAGCTGGTGGAGGACCTGCTCGCCGGCCGGCCCAGCCAGGGCCTGCCCAAGGTCAGCTACACCCTCGGGGCGCAGCCCACGGACCTGCGAGAGATCCTGCCCGGGCCGATCATCGAGGGCATGCGCGAGGCGCTGCGGCACTTCGAGCGCCAGCTGCCTGGCTTCGCCGGTCCTGAGGCGGTGCTGATCGCCCCCGAGACCCGCACCAGCGCCCCGGTTCGTTTCACCCGGGGCCCCGACCTGCACTCGCTCGGCCTCCCCGGCCTGATGCCGGTGGGGGAGGGGGCGGGCTTCGCCGGAGGGATCGTCAGCGCCGCGCTGGACGGGATGAAGGCGGCAGACGCCGTCATCGCCACGGTCGGCGCGGGCTGAGCCGCCTCAGCGCAGGGCGATGTCCACTCGATCGCCGTCGATCGTGATCAAGGCGCGGGTGCTGTAGCCCTTGTCGCGCCCGATGCAGTCGGTGGCCCCGATGACCCAGGTGATGGTCGCCTCGGCGGGGCTGACCGCGGGATCGCTGGTCCAGGTGCCGCTCTCGACGCAGTCCATCCGCTCTTCCCCGGCGTCCACGAAGCCGCTGGCCTTCCAGGTGTTGTCGGCGCTGAAGCGCACGGAGCTGAGGACTACCTTCGCGCCGCCAGCGTCGTTGGCGGTGAAGTTGGTGATCTCGGTGGAGGTAAGCTTCTGCACGAAGCCACGGGTGGCGGCGTCGTTGGGGAAGTCTCCGCTGGCGACGGCGGGAGTCTCGGCGGCGGCGGCGGGGGCGGCGATGGGCGCCTTCTTGCCGCCGCAAGCGACGAGCAGGGCGAGGGTGGTGAGCAGGGTCATGGCTCCTCCTGGGGGTTGAGGTCCTGCCTCCTGGTATCCCCTCGCTCTCCTGCCTGCCTCCTGCCTGCTTGTGGGCGCCGGCTCCCCGGGCTTAGGCTCCCGCCCCGTGACCCGCCCTCCTCCTCCTCCTGCCCCCCGGCGCCGTGTCCCCTGGCGCCGCATCCCCTGGCGGGGCTGGCCCTACCTCGGGCTGGCCGTCCTCAGCACCTGGCCGGCCGCGCCGCAGCTGGGCTCGGCGGTCCCGGGGGCCGATCGCACCGACGTCTGGAACGCCCTCTGGTCGCTGCACTTCGTGCGCTCGGCCGTCTTCGAGGGGCGCCTGCCCTGGCACACCGAGCTGCTCGACCCCCCGCGGGGAGGCACGCTGCTGGTCGCCGACCCGCTCAACGCCCTGCTCAGCGTCCCGCTCGGCCTGCTCTTCGATCTGCCCACCACCTGGACGGTCCTGGTGATCGGGCACCTCTGGCTGCTGGGCTGGGTGGCCCACCGCTTCGCCCGCGACCTGGCCACCGAGCGCGGCCTGCCCGGTGATCCCGCCGGCTTCGTCGCCGGGGTGGCCTGCGCGACCGCGCCGGTCGTCCTGGCGGCCATCCACAATGGCACGTCGGAGGGCGTCCCGGCTGGGCTGGTGCTCCTCGCGGCCTGGGCCGGGTGGTCCGCCGTCCGCAAGGGGGGCTCGGGGCGGCTGCTGCTCGCCGTGCTGGCCCTGGTCCCGGCGGCCCTGAGCTCGGCCTACAGCGCCGTTGTGGCCTTCCTGTTCGCCGGGGCGCTGCTGCTGGTTCCCCCGCGCGGATCGGGCGGGGTGGGGGAGGGGAGAGGCCGGGCCTTGGCGGTCCTGCTCCTGGCCCTGGTGCTGGTGGCGCCGGCCTACGTCGGCATCCAGCGCGCGGCGACGGGCGAGGGCAACCTCGTCCGCATCAAGCACGACCGCGAGCTCGCGACGGTCCGGCGCAGCACGGGGCCGGCCGACTTGCGGGGCTTCGTGGTCGGCGGCGACTTCCGGTCACCGGACTTCCGCGAGATCTCCCGCTACGGGGAGCAGTTCTTCCACTGCCACTACCTGGGGATCTTCGTCCTCGGGGCCGCCCTCTACGGGGCACGTCGACGCGCGGGGGAGCCCTGGCTCTGGATGGGCGGCGCGGGCGCGCTCCTGCTGAGCCTGGGGCCGGTCGCGGTCGCCGACGGCGCCGCCGTGATCATCGGCGGGGACCGCGCCATCCCACTGCCATACCTGCTCGTCGAGGAGCTCCCCGGCTTCCGCTCCTTGTCCCTCCTGCACCGCCTCGCCCTGGGCCCCGCCCTGGCCCTCGGGCTGCTGGCGGGCCTCGGGCTCGCCTCGGGGCGGCGACCGGTCGCCGGATCGGCCCTCCTCTGCCTGCTGATCCTGGTCGAGGGTCGGCTGCTCAGCCCGCTCAAGGGGCTGCCCGACACCGTGGAGGTGGTCGCCCCGGAGCTGCTGCGGCCGCTGCGAGAGGCCCCGGTCGGGGTCGTGCTCAACCACCCGGTCGTCGGGGGGAGGGCCTACCTCTACGAGCAGACCCTCCATGGCCAGCCAATGGCGGGCACCCTGAACTTCCCCAACAACGCGCTGGGTATCCGCGCCTGGCGGGAGCTCATCCTGGCCGCCGAGGGCCTGGGCGAGGATCCCGACGAGCAGGCGCTCCTGGCCTTTCGAGAGCGCGTGGCGAAGCGGGCGCGCTCGGCGGGCGTCCGCTATGTTGTGCTGCATGAGGACCCGCTCGCCCGGCCCGATATGCACGACGTCGCCGCCACTGCGGTCGCGGCGGCCTTCGAGCCCCTGGGCGGGGCCCGTGCGGACGCACCCGTGAGGGCCTACCGACTATGGTGACCGGAGGCTGGTTCCTGGCGCCTCGTGCCCCCGAGGGGCTCGCCGGCCAGGCGGGAGATCTGTTGCTGCTGGGCCTCCCCTTGCGGGAGCGGCAGGAGCGGGCCTTCCTGGAGCGGCGGCTGCGGGTCCACCCCGCCGTCGTCGGACTGGACCCCGAGCCGGCCCCCGGACCGCGGCTGCTGGTGCGCCAGGACGTGGCGATCAGCGGCGCGACCGTGGACGACGCCGCCCGGATCGGGGCGCAGAGAGGCGCGGACTGTCGCTTCGTGCTGGGCGGCCGGGCCGGTGCCTTCGCCGCGGAGATCGCCCTTGGCCGGGACGAGCCGCTGCTGGTCTACCTGCACGAGGGGGCGCCCGACCTCGCGAGGATCGCCGCGGCGCCCATCGTCGAGCTGGATCCCAGCGAGCGGCTGATCGAGGTCCCGGTGCCCGGCGAGACGGGCGCCTCCCTGGTCGAGCTGCCCCTGACCGAGCGCCTGCTCCTGCCCTGCGGCCACTGGCTGCAGCTGCTGTGGGCCAACCTCCTGGGCATGGCCCCCTTCCTCTGGCGGGGCCTGGCCGGGCGCAACGTCCTGGAGATGGGCTGGCACCTCGGCGTGGCGATCCTGGCGGCCGGCTCGCTCTCGCCCCCGATCGTGGCGGCGCGCCTGGGCCGTCGAGGCAAGGGCTGCCGGGTCCACCGCTCCGCCGTGGTCGAGGGCTGCTGGCTGGGCGACGGGGTCGACATCGGCGCGGGCGCGGTGGTGCGAGGCGCGGTGCTCGCCGACGGGGCCGCGGTCGAGGACCAGGCCATGGTCGAGCTCTCGGTGCTGGGGCCGGCGGCGCGGGTGCAGCGAATGGGCCTGGTCAAGTACTCGCTGCTCGGGGCGCGCAGCTCGGTCGGCGGCCTCGTGCAGCTCAGCGTGATCGACCGCGACGCCCAGGTCAAGGTCGGCTCCCACCTGATGGACATGGCCCTGGACCAGGGGGTCTCCGTCCGGGTGGACGGCCGCAGCGTGCCCGCGCCCCTGGGGCTCGCCGGGGTCTGCGTCGGCGCCGGGACGCTGATCGGCGGGGGCGTGCGGGTCGCGCCGGGGAGGGCCGTCCCTGCCGGGCTCGCCGTGGTCGCGCCGCCCGAGGGGCTGCTCTTGCGGGTGCCCGATGGGCTCAGCGGCACGGTGACGGTCCGCAACGGCAGCCTGGTGGCGCGATGAGCGTCCTCGCTGGGCGGGTGAGGCGGTGAGCTGGGCCGACCCGGCGCTCTCGGCGCTCCTGGGCGGCGCCTACCTCGGGCTGCTCAGCCTGCTGTGGCTGGCCCTGGCCATCGGGGTGATGGACTGGGGTCGGCGCTGGCTGCTCGAACGGCCGGGTTCGGAGCCGGTCCTGGCCGCCCGCTCGGTCAGCGTCTGCATTCCTGCCCGGGACGAGGCCGAGAACATCGCCGCGGCCGTGCGTGCCGCCCGGGCGCTGGACTGGCCCGCGCTGGAGATCGTCGTCGTCGACGATCGCTCTCGGGACGACACCGGCCGCCTCGCGCTGGAGGCCGCCGAGGGAGATCCCCGGGTCCGGGTGATCGCCGGCACCGAGCCCCCTCGGGGCTGGGCGGGCAAGCCATGGGCCTGCACCCGGGCCGCGGGCGAGTCCACCGGTGAGCTCCTCCTCTTCGTCGACGCCGATGTGCGGCTGGACCCGGGCGCCCTGCGGGCCCTGGAGGGCGCGATGAGGCAGCGCGGGCTGGGCCTGCTGAGCATCTTCGGGACCTGGGAGCTGCACAGCTTCTGGGAGCGGCTGATCATCCCCGCGGTGGGCTGGACCATCCGGGGCTCGATCGACCTGGATCGGGTCAACGACTCGAGCCAGGAGGACGCCTTCGCCAACGGGCAGGTCCTGCTCGTCGAGCGAGGCGCCTACGATGCCATCGGCGGCCACGAGGCGGTCGCCGACCGGGTGCTGGACGACGTCGGGCTGGCGCGCGCCTTCAAGCAGGCCGGCCACCCGATCGGCTTGATGGTGGCCCCCTGGGCCTTCCGGGTGCGCCTCTACCGAGGGCTGGGAGAGATCCTCGCCGGCTACGGGAAGAACCTCTACGAGGGGATGGGGCGGCGTCCGGCCATCGCCCTCGGCTCGATCCTCTTCCTCATCGTCGCCTCGCTGCTGCCCTACCTCGCGCTGATCACGGTGGTCCTGGGTGAGCTGCTGGCAGGGTGGTCGGTGTTCTCGGGCTGGTGGCTGGGATGGCTCATAGCGGTCTGCCTGCTGCAGACGGCCTTCCGGTGGCGGCTGGAGCGGCGGGACGGCCGTCCGGGCTCGATCGCCCTGCTTCAGCCCCTGGCCAACCTGATGCTGGTGTTGATCCTGGCTCGCTCGGTCCTGGGGATCCGGTCGCTGTGGAAGGGGCGGCGCTTCGTCGACGGGCGCGCCACCCTGTCCTGAGACCTGAGACCTGAGACCTGAGCGAGGGCCCCGAAAGCAGTTCCGCCGAGCCCCGTGAAGAGGCTCGGCGGAAGAGATTCGGTGGAGCGGGAGACGGGACTCGAACCCGCGACATCAAGCATGGCAAGCTTGTGCTCTACCAACTGAGCTACTCCCGCCCAGCAAGCCCCGCCGGTATAACCATGGCCCTTCGGATCGCGCAAGGGCTTTGAAGTGTCCCAGGGGGTGGATTCTGCGTTGAACCAACCGGGCGTTGACTGCCCTCCATTGGGTGCTTGACCCCTGACGAACGCGGCTGCTATGGTTCAACTTCCCTCGAACCAGCGCGGTGGTCCATGTCCCTCCATCGGATTCTCTTCGGGCTCTCCATCGGCGCCAGCCTCTTCTCGCTCTCGGCCTGCAACGGCTCCGACAAGGACGGGAACGACGGCACCGCCGACGGCGGTGGCAGCGACGGCGGTGGCGGCACCACGGGCGATCTGGACGGCGACGGCTGGACCGTCGACGCCGGCGACTGCGACGACGGCAACCCGTCGGTCTACCCGGGACGGGCCGAGGACTGCGACGGCCTGGACAACAACTGCAATGGCCTGATGGACGAGGGCTTCGCCGACACCGACGGCAACGGCACCGCGGACTGCGTGGACACCGAGATCTGCGACGGCCTGGACAACGATGGCGACGGCGAGGTGGACGAGGGCTACCCCGACACGGACGGCGATGGCGTCGCCGACTGCCTGGCGGAAGAGGTCTGCGACGGCATCGACAACAACGGCGACGGGCAGGTGGACGAGGGCTTCGACGCCGACGGCGACGGCTACACGACCTGCGGCTCGGCGACCGACGCTCCGGACTGCAACGACTCCGACGCCAGCATCTACCCCGGAGCCTCCGAGGTCGGCGACGACCTGGTCGACAACGACTGCGACGGGCTGGTCGACGAGACCGCCTGGCGGGCGGGCGACTTGCTCATCACCGAGATCATGAACAACCCCTACGGCGCCTCGGACCCCCTGGGCGAGTGGTTCGAGATCTACAACAACACGACCCGCTCGCTGATCCTCAACGGGGTGGTCATCACCTCCTCCGACGACGGCGACTGGCACCAGATCCACTCGGACGACGTCATCACCATCGGCGCCGGCGAGCACTACGTGCTGGGCATCAACTCGGACTTCCTGACCAACGGCGGCGTGCCGGTCAGCTACGAGTACAGCGACGTCACCCTGCAGAACGAGACCGACGACCTGATCCTGATGGCCGGCGACACCATCATCGACGAGGTCAGCTGGGATGACGGCGCCTCCATGCCCGATCCTCAGGGCGCCTCGATGCTGCTCGACCCCGACTTCTACAGCAGCTCCCTCAACGATCGCGGCACCTCCTGGTGTACCGCCTCGTTGGTCTGGGACGAGGTCGCCGAGTCCGATGGCGGCTCGCCCGGTGACATGAACGAGTACTGTTGGCCCATTGCCATCGCCGACTACGACTCCGACTCGACGCTGTACACCTGCGACACCATCCAGCTCCGCGGCAGCGCCTCCTACGACCAGGAGGACGAGGACATCACGCACGAGTGGACCCTGGCGACCGCGCCGGCCGACTCGCGCAAGACGACCGACGACATCATCACGCCGACGACGATCGACCCGACCTTCACCCCCGACCGTGAAGGCCTGCACAGCTTCGAGCTGGTCGTCTACAACGGCACCGAGTACTCCGAGCCGTCGGTCCTGGACCTCGAGATCGTGAACCGGCCCTACAACAACGATCCGACGGCGGACGCGGGCCCGGACGAGGACAAGTCGGGCTTCATCACCTGCACCCCGGTCAGCTACGGCGTCTCCTACGACTGCGCGGCCTGCGAAGACGCCGAGTTCACCGTGGACGCCGCGGACTCCTTCGACATCGACGGCGACGCGCTCGTCTACTACAACTGGGAGCAGACGGGCGGCACCGCCACGGCGGTCATCGACAACCCCGACGCCTCCAGCACGACGGTCACCCTGGCCGGGTCGACGCCGATCTACGGCGGGACCGAGGGCAGCTGGGCCGAGCTGACCCTGACGGTCGAGGACTGCATGGGCGGCACCGGGACCGACACCATCATCCTCACCTACGAGTGCGTGGGTCGCTAAGGCGTCGGGGCGGGGGGCGGCGCTTCGGCCCGGCCCTTGATCCGCTCGACCAGGGCGCGGTCCTCTGAGCTCAGCCCCAGGGCCAGCGCCCGATCGCAGCGCCGGACCAGCAGGTCTCGCAGCGCCCGCAGGCCGTGCTCGGCCTCGGTGGCGTCCGGCGCGCCGGCCGCGCGGGTGATCGCCAGCCAGGTGCTGGGTCCGGGAGCGCCCTGGCGCAGCAGGCTGAGGGGGAGGGCGTCGACCCCTTCGCCGAGCAGCAGCTCCACCGTGTCCAGCAGGCGGGCATGAAAGGTCGGCCGCTCCAGGTTCAGCTCCAGGCCGACGATGGCCTGTCGGGTCAGGATCACCTGCCAGAGGCTGGCCTGGGTGGCCGCGTCCGGTCCCCAGGACGACACCCGGGCGAGCGCCACCGAGCGGTCGAGGCCCCCGCAGGGCAGGTCGGGGCACTGACCGCGGATGCGTTCGGCGGCCGAGGCGACCAGGGCGAGGCCGCTGGACTCGTCGCTGCCGGCGTCGGCGATCAGGGCGACGCGGGCTTGCGCCAGGAGCAGCCGGATGGCCCGGTCTCGCTCGTGGGCCTGGTCCGCGTCGGGGGGAGGCAGGAGGGCGCTGGCCTGGACGAGGCGCTCGCGGGCCAGCTCCTGCTCGCGATCGCTCTCGGCGGCGACGAGGTGCAGGGCCAGCGTGGTGGCCTGCTCTAGAGCTGCGCGGCCCCGAGCTCCGGCCTCCTCATCCCTGCGGGTCTCGGCCCGGGCGATCAAGATGGAGCCGGCCGGGCTGGAGATGAGGCGGTCGTGGACCCCGGGCCGCATGGCCTGGGCGGCGGCGGCCACCGGCAGGGCAGGGCCGTCCAGCCAGCCCAGCAGCACCCGGCGCTCGGCGAAGTGCAGCAGGTCGGCCGCCGTCGCCTCCTGGCCCCCGCGGCTGGCCCAGGCCAGCGGCGCCCGGACATCGCTGGGACCGGTCCGATCCAGATCGCTGAGCGGGAGCATCAGGGCCGCGACCGCCGCGGCGTCGGCGGGCCGGATCCCGCCGCCGACCAGGGCCTCCAGGTCCGCCAGCAGGGCGCCGCGCGCGAGGGGCACGGCGACGCTGGCGGGGAAGCTGCGCTCCAGGGCGCGCCAGTCGGTCGGTTGAGGCTGGGGCAGGGCGGCGATCTCGGCGAAGGCCCTCACGGCGTCGAACTCGGCGGCCTCGGGCCAGGTCAGTCCGGCGGGCGGCCGCCGCAGCAACGGATCGCTGCCCACCAGGCGCTCCCAGCTGGCGGGTCCCGCGTCGGTCTCGGCCGATTCGAGGGCGGGTGGGTCGGGGCGCAAGGCCGAAGGCAGCCGCCCGGCGCAGGAGAGCAGGGCCAGCAGGGCCAGGGCCGGGCTCATCGGCCCCGCTCGACCAGGGCGCGGTTCAGGCGGTGGACCAGGCCGGGACCCTCGTAGATCAGCGCCGAGTACAGCTGGACGGCGCTACAGCCGAGGTCGAGCAGCTCCAGGACCTGATCGGCCTGGTGGATGCCGCCCACGCCGATCACGGGGACCTTGCCCTGGGCGGCCTGCACCACGGTCCCGATCCGCTGCCTCGCCAGGGGCCAGAGCGGCCGGCCCGAGAGCCCGCCGGCCTCTTCCAGCCTGCCCGTGCTGCCCGGGCGTGAGATCGTCGTGTTGGTGGCGATGATCCCGTCCACGCCCCCCTCGATGGCGGCGAGGACGATCGCGGCGAGCTCGTCGGGCTCCAGATCGGGGGCGAGCTTGACGAAGAGCGGCGTGCCCTGCGCGGCCGGAACCACCCGATCGAGCAGCCGGCGCAGCGGCTCGACCGCCTGCAGCGTCCGCAGGCCCGGGGTGTTCGGCGAGCTGAGGTTGACGGTGAAGTAGTCGGGCAGGCCGCGCAGGTGCTGGAGGCTGGCGAGGTGGTCCTCGGCCACGCTGTCGTCGTCCAGCGGCGTGACCTTGCTCTTGCCGATGTTGCAGCCCAGCGGGCTCGCGGGCCAGCGCCCGGCCTCGCGCAGCGCCCGCAGCCGGGAGGCCAGGGCCGCGCTGCCGTCGTTGTTGAAGCCCATCCGGTTGATGATGGCGTGCTCGGCCGGCAGGCGGAACATCCGCGGCTTGGGGTTGCCCGGCTGGGGGTGGGCCGTGACGGTGCCCAGCTCGACGAAGCCGAAGCCGAGCGCGGGCCAGAAGTCGGCGGCGCGGCCGTTCTTGTCCAGCCCGGCGGCGAGGCCGATCGGCCCGGTGAGGCGCAGCCTTCCCAAGGGTCGGGCCAGGGACGGGGGAGGGGGGCCGGCCAGGGCCCCGGCGAGACCACGCGCCAGCGCGCCGCCCAGCTCCAGGCTGCTCAGCGCGCCGTCGTGGGCCTTCTCGGCCGGCAGGGCGAAGGCGAGGGGGCGAAGCAGTCGCCAGGCCAGGTCCAGGAGCATGGGCTGGGATAACCCGCCGGCTCGAAGCCCTGAGCGGTGGCCCCGCTGCGCGGCCCCGCCGGGCGCGTCCGGCGTGCTACCTTGCCGGCCCGAGGTGCCCGTCGTGCTCGCCCTCCTCCTGTCCACGCTGCGGCCCGCCTTCGCCGGCGCCTTCGCCCTGGTCAACGTCCAGGCCCTGCCGGTCTCGAGCCCGCCGATCGAAGGCGCCAGCGTGATTGTCCGCGACGGGCGCATCGAGGCCATCGGGGTCGGCCTGCCGCTGCCCGCCGGGATCGAGGTGGTCGACGGCGGCGGCGGGTGGCTGCTGCCGGGGATCATCGACGTGCACTCCCATATGGGGGTCTACTCCTGGCCCGGCGCCCGGGCGCACGGCGACGGCAACGAGGCGACCGATCCGGTCACCGCCCGCGTCCGGGCCGAGGACAGCGTCCACGTCGAGGATCCCGCCTTCGCCCAGGCCCGCGCCGGGGGTGTCACCACCGTCCAGATCCTCCCCGGCAGCGCCAACCTGGTCGGCGGCGAGAGCGTCGTCCTCAAGCTGCGCCCCTCCCGCACGCTCGCCGGGATGCGCTTCGCCCAGGCGCCGCGCGGCATCAAGATGGCCTGCGGCGAGAACCCCAAGCGGGTCTACCAGGGCGACATCGACGGCCCCAGCACGCGGATGGGCAACATCGCCGCCATGCGGCAGGCCTTCCAGGCTGCCCTCGACTACCGCCAGGCGCGGCGCTCCTTCCGCGATCCTCCCCCCGTCGATCACGACCTCCAGACCCTGCTCGACGTGCTCGACGGCCGGGTCCTCGTCCACGTCCACTGCTACCGCGCCGACGACATCGAGGGCCTCTTCCGGGTGATGGACGAGTTCGGCGTCCAGGTGACCAGCATCCAGCACTCCCTGGAGGCCTACAAGGTGCGCGATCTGCTGGCGGCGCACGGCACCGGCATCGCCACCTGGCCGGACTGGTGGGGCTTCAAGATGGAGGCCTGGGACGCCATCCCGCACAACGCCGCCCTGGTCAAGAGCGCCGGGGTCCCCGTCGCCCTGCACTCCGACTCCGCCAACGTCGTCCAGCGGATGTACACCGAGGCCGCCAAGGTCCTGCGCTACGGCATGTCCGAGCAGGACGCCCTCACCAGCATCACCCTGGACCCGGCCCGCCTGCTCGGCATCGACGGCCTGGTCGGCTCGCTCGAGCCCGGCAAGCAGGCCGACTTCGCCCTGTACTCGAAGCACCCGCTCGATGTGACGACCCGAGTCCAGAAGACATGGATCGACGGCGTGGCCGTCTACGATCGCAGCGTCGAGGAGGCCGCCGATGCGGCGCGCTGACGGCCTCTCCCGGCGCGAGGCGCTGCTGGCGCTGGCGGCGGGCTCGCTCCTGCCCTCGGCGGGCTCGCTGCTCTCGGCGGGCTCGCTGCTCTCGCCTTCGGCGGCGTGGGCCTTCCCCTCGCGGGACGGGCTGGGCGGCTGGCTCGGCCCCGCCTCCTCCTTCACCCTCTCCAACGCCACCCTCCAGCTGCACGACGGCACCGTGCTCGGCCCGGCGGGCGTCCGGGTCGAGGGCGGCCTCGTCGTCGAGCTGGGCGAGGCCGTCCGAGGCGGCACCAACCTGGGCGGGGCCTGGCTCTGCCCCGGGCTGGTCGACGCCGGCACCAGCCTGGGCCTGGTCGAGGTCCTGCAAGAGGCCAGCACCCGCGACGACGACGAGTCGGGCGCGCCGGTCAACCCGGACGCCCGGGTCGTCGATGCCTACAACCCGCGCTCCGAGCTGCTCGCCGTGGCCCGCTCCGGCGGGGTCCTGCACTCGCTGGTCACCCCCGCCTTCAGCCGCCTGGTCCCCGGGCAGGCCGCCATGATGCGGCTGTCGGGCCTGACCGTGGCCGAGGCGACCGTCCAGGCCCCGGTCGGCCTCTGCGTCTGCCTGGGGCGGGCCGGCATGGGGGGCGAGGGAGGTCCGAAGACGCGGATGGGCGTCGCGGCGCGCCTGCGCGAGCTGCTCGACGCCGCCGAGGGGCCCGAGGAGGAGGAGGGCGAGGAGCAGGGCGCCCGAAAGCGAAAGAAGAAGAAGAAAGAGGCGGAGGAGCGGCGCGGCGGCGAGCGCGACGGCGAGCCCGAGGGGGGCAGCGACGAGGAGAAGACCGCCGCCGAGCGCACCTGGCGGGAGGTCCGGGCCGGGCGCCTGCCCCTGCTGGTGCACGCCCACCGGGCCGACGATCTGCTGACGGCGGTGCGCCTGGCCGAGGACTACTCCCTGAAGATCGTGCTGGTCGGGGCCGCCGAGGCCTGGATGGTCGCCCCCGAGCTGGCCCGGGCCGGGGTGGGCGTCCTGCTGGGGCCGATCGACGTCCAGCCCGACAGCTTCGAGCACCCCCACGCCCGCTACGACAATGCCGTCGCGCTGCACGCGGCCGGGGTGCCCTTCGCCCTGCGGACCGACTCGGCCCACAACAGCCGCCTGCTCCCGACCCTGGCGGGGCTCGCGGTCGCCCACGGCCTGCCGCGCCCGGCCGCCATCGCCGCCATGACCGCCTCGGCCGGGCGCATCCTGGGGCTGCCGGGCCTGGGCACGCTGGAGGTGGGCGGCTCGGCCTCCTTCTTCCAGGTGCAAGGGGATCCCATCCAGCCGCGCTACGCTGTGCAGGCCGCCTGGATCGACGGCCGCCCGGTCAGCGTCGAGACCCGCCACAGCCGGCTCTTCGAGCAGTACCGCGTGCTGCGATGAGGATCCTCTTGACCGGTGGCGCCGGCTTCATCGGCTCCCACCTCGGCGGGGCCCTGGTGAGGCGGGGCGACCAGCTGGTGATCCTCGATCACTTCCTGCCCCTGGCCGAGACGGCCCGCAAGGAGCACCAGCTGCGCGAGGAGGACCTGCTCGGCGGTGATCTGCCGGTGGAGATCGTGCGCGGCGACCTCCGCGACGCGGCCCTGCTCGCGCGGCTCCTGCCCTCGGTCGACGCGGTGGTCCACCTCGCGGCCCTGGCCGGCGTGCGCGACAGCCTGGCCGACCCGCTGCTCTACGAGTCGGTCAACGTCCACGGCACCCTGGTCCTGCTCCAGGCGATGCGCGAGGCAGGCTGCCGCAAGCTGGTCTTCGCCAGCTCGTCGAGCGTCTACGGCGCCCGGGAGGGCGAGGGCGGCTTCCACGAGGACGAGCCCGCCGATCGCCCGGTCAGCCCCTACGCGGCCACCAAGCGGGCCGGCGAGCTCTTCTGCCACGCCGCCCACGCCCACTGGGGCCTGGACGTGAGCTGCCTGCGCTTCTTCACCGTCTACGGCCCTCGCCAGCGGCCCACCATGGCCATCGCGCGCTTCATCGACCTCGCCCTGCACGATCGGCCCCTGCCGGTCTTCGGCGACGGCTCCTCGCTGCGCGACTACACCTACATCGACGACATCGTGCGCGGCGTGCTCGCCTCCCTCGACCGGCTGCGCGGCTTCGAGGTGATCAACCTCGGCTGCGGCGATCCGATCCTCCTGCGTGAGCTCGTCGAGGCCATCGGGGCCGCCGTCGGTCGGCCCATTCGGATCGAGCGGCACCCCGAGCAGGCCGGCGACGTGCCCCGCACGCACGCCGACATCGGGCGAGCCCGGCGGCTGCTGGACTGGCAGCCGCAGGTGGCCTTGCTTCGGGGGCTGGCCGAGACCGTCGCCTGGCAGCGTCGGCAGGGCTGAGGCCCCCTCAGGCGGTCTTGCGCGACTGCCGGACGAAGCCGACGAAGTACTCGGCCGCGCTGAAGAGGCTGACCGCGGTCGAGATGTAGAGCAGCGTGATGCCGGCGGCCCAGGGGCGGACGTCCAGGGTGTGGGTCTGCCAGAGGATGAAGCCCAGCGCGGTGGACTGGTAGGCCGTCTTGACCTTGCCCATGGCGCTGGCCGAGATGACCATGCCCTCGTTGCTGGCGATGCCGCGCAGGCCGGTGATGGCGATCTCGCGGCAGAGCAGCAGGGCGCAGAGCCAGGCCGGCACCCAGCCCAGCGGCACCATCATCACCAGGACCGTGGTGACCATCAGCTTGTCGGCCATGGGGTCCAGGTAGGCCCCCAGCGGGCTGACCTGGTTCCACTTTCGGGCCAGGTAGCCGTCGATCACATCGGTGATCATCGCCCCGATGAAGATCCAGAAGGCCAGCAGGCTCTCGGTGGGGCCGGGCATGTCCCAGAGCAGGACCACCATCACGGGCACACAGAGGATCCGGAGGACCGTCAGCGAGTTGGGGAGGTTCCAGAAGGGTGCCGGGGAGCTCACGGCTGCGGACCGGCGGTGCTGGCCCGAACCACCGCCACCGGCCGCGCGTCTCGGAACAGGCGGAAGAGGTCGGTGACCTTCTCGACGTAGTCCTGCGTCTGGCGGAAGGGCGGGACCCCGTTGAACTTCTTCACGTTGCCCGGGCCGGCGTTGTAGGCGGCCAGGGCGAGGCGCACATCGCCGTCGAAGGTCTCAAGCATCTGGGCGAGGTAGCGCGTGCCACCGTCGATGCTGTCGACCGGGTCCCAGGGGTCGGCGACTCCCAGGTAGTCGGCCGTGCCGGGCATCAGCTGCATCAGGCCCATCGCGCCGGCGTAGGACTTCGCGTTCGGGTTCATCCCGCTCTCCGCCAGCATCACCGCCTTGACCAGCGCGGGAGAGACGCCGTGCCGCTGCGCCGAGGAGAGGATCTGCGGGTCGAAGGTGTCCAGCAGCGGGTAGGTGCGGGTGCTGACCTTCGTGCGGGTCGGGATGTCCTTGAGGGACATGAACAGCTCGTAGCCGCTGTGCGAGGGCGAGTCCGTGAAGCGCAGGGTCCCGTCCGCCATCTCGGCCCGGTAGATCTCGGTGGCCCGGGCGGGGGAGAGGGCCAGGGCGATGAAGATGGGGAGGAGCATCGGCCGGGAGCCTAGCGCCTGCGCGCGGCGAGATCAAGGGACTTGTGAAACAGCGTTCCACGCGGGGGCGGGCCCGCTCCCCAAGGGGGGCACCGCAAGCGGTTCCCCCCTCCACGCCGCCGGTGGCGGCGGGGGCTGGCCGGGTCGTTCAGGGCACGTCCATGCGCTGGAAACGCCAGGCCGTCAGGCCGTAGGAGCTGACCAGCAGCACCGCCATGCCGCCGAAGGCCCAGGGGTCCCAGGCGCCGGTCCAGCCCTCCCAGCACGCCAGCGCGTTGCCGGGCAGGGCGCGGCCGACCGCCTCGGCCCAGTCCGCGCCGAGCCAGGCCATGCCCTTGAGCATCGCCCGCAAGCCGGTGTCGGCCATCAACAGCAGGATCAGGCTGACGACGACGCCGCCGACGCTGCGGACGAAGGTGCTGGCCAGCAGGCCCAGGCCGATCAGCCCCAGATCGGAGAGCAGGCTCGCGGCGAAGCCCAGCAGCACCGCGGGCACCGTGGTCGAGCCCTCGTTCCCGAAGAGGGCGATCCCGCCTCCCAGCGAGGGGATCAGCGAGGCCAGCAGGGTCAGGGCGGCGAGGCTGCCCAGCACGACCGCCTTGCTGAAGAGCACGACGAAGCGGGGGACCGGCCGCACCAGGGCCTCGCGCAGGCTCTGGTCCCCGATCTCGCCGGCGAAGCTGGCCGCGGTGGCCAGCAGCAGCACCAGCGGCAGGACGAAGAAGTTGCGCACCCGCAGGGCCCAGCCGGCGACGGCCGGGCCGCTGAACTCGATCATCTGGGTCACCGGGGCCCCGTTGGCCTCGATGGAGGCGGCCTGGCCCTGGATCCACTGGTGGGCCAGCAGGGCCCCGACGCCGGTCAGCAGGGCGACGACCAGGGCGAGGCGGGCGCTGCCGCGGCCGTAGATGGTGCGGGCCTCGACACGCAGGATGCCGAGGAGGTGGGCAGCGGTCATGTCAGCTCTCGCGTGGTGAGGCGGAGGAAGAGCTCTTCGAGCGAGTGGGTGACGGGGATGAGGGCCTCGACCGGCACGCCGGCGTTGACCAGGGCGCGGTTGAGCTCGGCGGGGCCGATGCCGTTGAGGCGCAGGCGCAGGCGCTCTCCTTCGCCCTCTCCCGCCGGGCTGGCCCCGGGGATGGAGGCCAGGGCCCGCGCCAGCCCGGCGGTGTCGTGGGTCTCGACGTCGACCTCGACCACGCTGGTCTGGGCCCGATCGAGCAGCTCGTCGACGCTGCCCTCGGCGACCATCCGGCCGCGCTCCAGGATTCCGACCCGGGAGCAGAGCTGCTCGACCTCGGAGAGGAGGTGGCTGCTGACGAGGATGGTGAGCCCGTCGCGCCGCCGGAGATCGAGCAGGAGGTCGCGGACCTCGCGCATGCCGCGGGGGTCCAGGCCGTTGGTCGGCTCGTCCAGGATCAACAGCCGCGGCCGGCCCACCAGGGCGCGGGCGATGCCCAGGCGCTGCCTCATCCCCAGCGAGTAGCCGCTGACCTTCTCTTCGGCGCGGCCCTGCAGCCCGACCCGGTCGAGGGCCTGCTGGATGTCGGACTCGTCTCCCACCCCGGCGAAGGCGCAGGCCCGGCGCAGGTTGTCGCGGGCGCTCAGCCAGGTGTGGAAGGCGGGGGTCTCGACCATCGCGCCGACCGAAGCCCGCTGGCGGACCGGGTCGCGCTCGCCGAAGATCTCGACCTCGCCGCCGTCGCGACGGATGAGGCCCAGCATGCAGCGGATGGCCGTGGTCTTGCCGGCGCCGTTGGGCCCCAGGAAGCCGTAGACGTCCCCCTCCTTGACCTGCAGATCGAGCGAGTCGATCGCCACCCGGCCACCGTATCGACGGGTCAGTCCCCGCGTCACCAAAGCGTCGCTTGCCATCCGGAACTCCTCCGCGTAATCCGTGCGCCTGTACCCAGGTGGCGCCCTTCGCGCCCGGTCCTTCTCCCTGGAGCCCTCGTGAACCGTGCCTTCTCCTCCTCCCTCGTGATCGCGCTGCTCGCCACGGGCTGCCTCACCCCCAAGACCAACGACACCGCCACCTCCGGCGATGGCGGCGCCACCGGCGGCTCGGTCACCTGCGCGGACATCCGCCAGGGCAACGTCGAGCAGGAGACCATCGTCACGCTCAACAACGTCGTCGTGACCAGCCCGGTCACCCAGGAAGGGGACGGCTTCTTCGTCCAGGACCAGGGCGGCGGCGCCTACAGCGGCATGTACATCTTCCTGCAGGGCAGCTTCGAGTCGCTCTTCCTCGAGGTCGGCGACGTCGTCAGCGTCACCGGCACCTACGTCGAGTACTACGACTTCAGCGAGGTCACCGTGACCTCGGTCAACGACATCACCGTCACCGGCGAGGGTAGCGCCACCGTCACGCCCGTCAGCGACATCGGCGACCCCGAGCAGTGGGAGAGCGTGCTCGTCGGCCTGTCCGACCAGAGCTTCACCAGCTGCGCCAACAGCTACGGCGAGTCGACGCTGTCCGGCGGCCTGACCGTCAACGACCTCTTCTACGACTACGACGCCGACCGCGGCGCCACCGTCGAGCAATTCATCGGGCTCGTGGAGTACTCCTTCTCCGAGTACAAGATCAACCCGCGGGACGCCAGCGACCTGGTCGGCTTCACGGCGGGCTCGGGCTGCACCTTCACCCCGGCCGAGATCCACGACCAGGCGGCCAGCGACCCCGACGGCCTCGGCGCGGTCGAGCTCGAGGGGCTGATCGTCACCAGCCCGCTGACCACCTCGGGCACCCCGGGCTTCTTCGTCCAGGCCCCCGGCGGCGGCGAGAAGTCGGGCCTCTTCATCTTCCTGCACGAGGATGTCAACACCAGCGCGGTGGACCTGGAGATCGGCGACGTCGTCGACATCAAGGGCTCGGCGACGGTCTTCTACGACATGACCGAGGTCGCGGTCTACGACGCGGCCGACATCGTCGCCACGGGCAGCACCGGGACCGTGACGGTGGACACCATGACCGAGGCGCCCGCCGACTGGAACTTCTGGGAGGGCGCCCTGGTGGAGCTCCAGGACGTCACCGCGGTCACCGCCACCAACAGCTACGGCGAGTGCGAGCTGGACTGGAACGCCTCGCTCGACGACTGGTTCTACACGGTCACGGCCAACGCCGGCGACACCTGGGAGAGCCTGGTCGGCCAGGTCGGCTACGCCTACGGCGCGACGGTCATCCTGCCGCGCGACGCGGAGGACGCCGGCGGCGCCAGCACCGGCGAGCCCATCGCCGCCTCGGTGGCCGAGGTCCAGCAGGGCACCGTCGGCACCGGCAGCCTCGTCACCCTGACCGGGGTGGTCGCTACCAGCCCCGCCAGCTTCGACGGCTCCGGCTTCTTCGTGCAGGATCCCGGCGGCGGCGAGTGGAGCGGCGTCTACATCCACAAGGGCGGCGCGGAGTTCGAGGTCGAGTCCGGCGACGTGCTCACCATCAAGGGCACGGTCACCGAGTACTACGACCTGACCGAGATCGTCGTCGCCGACACCGCCGATGTGGTCAAGACCGGCACCGGCACCCCGGTGGTCACGAACCTCAGCGCCACGCCCTCGGACTGGGAGCCCTACGAAGGTGTGCTCCTCAGCCTGGACTCGGTGGAGATCACCAGCGACGAGGACAGCTACGGGCAGGTCACCACCGACTGGGGCATCCTGGTCGATGATCTCTTCTTCGACCACGGGCTGGGCGACGGCGAGGTGGTCAGCTCGCTGACCGGACCGCTGCACTACAGCTTCGAGGAGTGGAAGATCTGCCCGCGGGCCGCTTCGGACCTCTAGCCGCCGGACAGGAGCGACCATGGCGACAAGACTGACCCGGCGGGGACTGCTGCAGGGCGCCGCCGCGGGTGTGGCTGCCGCCTGCGCTCCCCGCGAATCGGGCAAGGACAGCGGAGATCCAGCGGTTCAGCCAGGAAAGATCGAGCACATCGTCATGGTGATGATGGAGAACCGCTCCTTCGATCACTGGTACGGCGCGCGCGCCCTGCACGAGGGGCGCAGCGACGAGGACGGCCTGACCGCCGGGATGAGCAACCCCTCGCCTCAGGGCGAGGACATCCCGGTCTTCCACGCCACCGAGCTCTGCCCCAACGACCCGCCCCACGGCTGGAGCAGCAGCCACGACCAGTTCAACGCCGGGGCCTGCGACGGCTTCGCGCGCGTCCACGGCACCAGCCACGGCACCGACGGGGCCGAGGCGATGGCCTACCTCCAGCGCGAAGACCTGCCGATCAGCTACGCGCTCGCGGATGGCTACCGCCTCTGCGACCGCTACTTCTGCAGCCTGATGACGGGCACCTGGCCCAACCGGCTCTACGGCCAGATGGGCAGCAGCCAGGGGTTGACCGGCAACAGCCTGCCCTCGGATGGCTCGGGCCTGACCGACGCCAGCGTCTGGAAGAAGCTGGACGAGGCCGGCGTCGACTGGGGCTTCTACTACTCCGACCTCAGCTTCCTCTCGCTGCTGCACAACCAGGTGGACGTCAGCCGCGGCAAGGGCATCGAGGAGCTCTTCTCGGCCCTGGAGCGCGGCGAGCTGCCCCCGGTGGTCTGGGTCGACCCGGCCTTCTCCTACAACGACAACCACCCGCCGCACCACCCCGCCCTGGGCGAGCTGTTCCTGGCCGCGCTGCACGAGGCGCTGGCCACCTCGCCCCTCTGGGACAAGGTGCTGGTGCTGATCACCTACGACGAGCACGGCGGCTTCTTCGACCATGTGCCGCCCCCGCTGGCGGCCGACGATCGGGCCGCCGATGGCTTCGACCAGCTCGGCTTCCGGGTCCCCTCCCTGCTGCTGGGGGGCTACGTCAAGCCCGGGGTCGACCACGCCGTCTACGACCACACCAGCTGGCTGGCCTGGATCTGCCAGCAGCACGGGATCGCCCCCTGGACCGCCCGCATCGCCGCCGCGGATCCGCTCAGCGCGGTGCTCGACGCCGACGCCATGGCCGCTGGCCAGCCGCGCCCGCCCATCGAGCTGCCCGGCTTCAGCTTCGACGAGAGCCAGCTGGGACCGGAGTGCAGCTACTTCGACCTGCGCGACCACCAGCACCTCGAGCGGCTCCGGCAGCGAATGCTGGAATTGGGCCTCCCCGACGGCTTGCAGGATCGCCGAAAGCTGGCAACACTCTTCCAGCAGATCGGGCGTCGGCGTGGCCTCGTAGGCTGAGCGCGACCCGCATCTCCCGCATCCCCCACCCAGAGGCCTCCCATGAGCAAGGACCACGTCGATCAGGAAGACGAGTACTTCCACCGCCAGGAGAAGGAGAAGCTCGCGCGGCTCAAGGCCCAGGTCGAGGCGGACGAGGCCCGCGCGGGTCTGGAGGCTCGCCGCGCCGCCCACTTCAACAAGTGCGGCAAGTGTGGCGCGGACATGGACACCCGCGTATTCAAGGGGGTGGAGGTCGAGATCTGCCCGGACTGCGGCGCGGTGCTGCTCGACCCGGGCGAGCTGGAGACGCTGGCGGGGCAGGACCAGTCTGGGGTCTTCCAGACCATCGGCGACCTGTTCAGCTTCAGCCGTCGCAAGCGCGAAGGCTGAGCGTGCGGGAGTGAGCCTGCCCGGCGCCTGGGCCCTGCCTGCGGCGTGGGCCCTGGCGGAGTCGGTCCGTCGGGGAGAGCTCAGCCCGGCCGAGGTGGTCGAGGCGGCCCTGGCGCGCACGGACCTCCTTGTCGGCCACGAGGGCGTCGGCGCCTTCCTCAGCGTGGACGCCGAGGGGGCCCGGCGGGCTGCCGCGCGGGTCAGCGCCAGGCTGGCGGCGGGCGAGACGCTGCCCCTCGCCGGCGTTCCCTTCGCGGTCAAGGACAACATCGCCGTGGCCGGCCAGCCGCTGCGCTGCGCCAGCCTCGCCCGCTCCGCCGAGCCCGTCGTCCGGAGCGCGATCGCGGTCGAGCGCCTGGAGCGGGCCGGCGCGATCCCGCTGGGGCACACCAACATGGATGAGCTGGCCATGGGCTCCTCCACCGAGCACAGCGCCTTCTTCTCCTGCCTCAACCCCTGGGACCCGGACCGCGTGCCGGGGGGCAGCAGCGGGGGGAGCGCGGCCGCGGTGGCGCTGGGGGCGGTGCCGCTGGCCCTGGGCTCGGACACGGGGGGCTCGCTGCGCCAGCCGGCGGCCTTCTGCGGGGTCCTCGCCTGGCTGCCGACGCCTGGCCGGGTGCCGCGTGAGGGCCTCGTACCGTTCGCCCCCAGCATGGACTCGGTCGGCCCGATGGCGCGCTGCGTCCGCGACCTCCGGCTGGCGGTCGCCGCGCTCTCGGATCCCGGCCCCGCGCCGGACCCCGACCGGACCTGGGCTCTGGAGGGCCGCACCATCGGCGTCCTGATCGACTANNCGAGGGGCTGGCCGCGCTGGAGGCCCGTGGGCTCCGGCTGCGCCCCGTCAGCGCCTCGGCCATCGATCGTGCCGTCCGGGCCTACCAGGATCTCTGCGCGGTCGAGCTGGTCGGGCACCTGCAGCCCTCCGAGGCCCACGGCCCCGAGGTCCGCCGCCGCCTCGCCCTGGGCGCCTCCCTGCTGGGGGACAGCGCGGGCGCCCTGCGGATCGCCCAGGCGCAGGCCCTGCGAGAGGAGCTCGGCGCCCAGCTCCGGGCCTTGCTCGTCGACTGCGATGCCCTGGCCCTCCCCGTGGCCTGCACCGTGGCCTTCCGCTTCGGCGAGCGGCTGGATGATCCCGCCGAGATGGCCCGCTCCGACGCCCTGGTCGTGCCCGCGTCGCTGGCGGGCCTGCCGGCGCTGGCCGTCCCGGTCGGGATGGCCGAGCTGGGCATGGGGGACCGGATGCCGACCGCGCTGCAGCTCATCGGGCGCCCCTGGCAGGACGAGCTCCTGCTGGAGCTGGCCGCGGTGGTCGAGCAGGCGATCCCCCCGCTGCTCCCTCCTCACCCTCGGCTGGGGCCGGGCCTGTGATCGTCCTGCTGTGGGCCTGCTCGGCCTCGCTCCCCCCAGCTCGTCCCGGCGAGCCGACCAAGCCGACAGAGCCGAGCGAGCCGAGCGAGCCGNNGAGCCGAGCGAGCCGAGCGAGCCGAGCGAGCCGACCGAGCCGAGCGAGCCGACCGAGCCGAGCGAGCCGACCGAGCCCGAGCCTGACGGGCTGGAGCTGAGCCTGGTCGACGGCACCGTGCTGCGCGGCTCGCTGGTCGCGAGCTACGACCAGCGGATCTGGTGGGCCTCGGCCGAGGTCGAGACCCTGGCGCTCTTCGACCCCGCGGGCTGGGCGAGCTGGCCCGAGGACCGCAGCCTGCGTTTCGTTCACTCCACCGACATCGCCCGCAGCACGCCCGTCCACCTGGACGGCGCGGCCACCTGGGAGGAGACCCTGCGCGGCCTCTCCCTGGGGGTCGGGTCCATGCCGCTGGAGGGACCGGCCCTGGTCATCCGGGGCCAGGACGGCTACCACCTCGAAGAGGACGGCTACGGCGACTTCGCCTGGGATCTCGTCCGGACCGACAGCCTTGGACGTCGCTTCTCGGGCACCGGCGCCCAGAACGAGGACTACCTGGTCTGGGGCCAGGAGGTCCGCCTGCCCTCCGCCGGCGTCGTCGTCGAGGTCGTCCGCGACGCGCCCGACAACCGACCCGGCGCCTACCCCGAGGGGGCCGTCAACAACATGGTCGGCGTCTGGCTGGGCGGGCAGGTCTACCTCTACCTGCTGCACTTCCAGCAAGGCAGCATCCCCTCGGGCATCGCCCCCGGCGTCGGCCTGGAGGCGGGGACCGTCCTGGGGCGGGTCGGCAACAGCGGGGTCAGCCTGGAGCCGCACCTGCACATGACCGCCCTCTACTACGATGTGGCGCCGGTCGGCTCGGGGGAGGTCCGGACCTGGAGCGTGCCGATCGAGTGGCGTGGCCTCTGGATCGCCGGCGCGGCCGACGAGGCGGGCAGCTGGACGGAGTGGGCGGTGCCCGAGACCGGGGTCTGGATCGACGACGAGGAGATCGTGGCCGAGTGACGCGCCTCCAGCTGCCCTGCAGCGATCAGAAGAGCGCCAGGTCGTCCGTTACGGCCATCACCTCTTCGAAGGTGGTCTCCCCGCGGGCGATCTTCATGATCCCGTAGTCGCGCAGGGTCAGCATGCCGTCGTTGAGGGCCTCGCGCTTGAGCTCCTGCTGCGGGGCCTTCTCGTTGATCAGGCGGGCGATGCGGGGGGTCACCTGGAGCAGCTCGAAGAGGCCGGTCCGCCCCCGGAAGCCGGTGTAGCGGCACTTGATGCAGCCCTCGCCGCGCTTGACCTTCAGGCGGCGACCGCGGGCGCCCTTGATGTGCAGGGCGTAGGCCTGCTCTTCGGTGAGGATGTCGTCAACGGCGCAGTGGGGGCAGACCTTGCGGACCAGCCGCTGGGCCAGGACCCCGCTGAGCACGCCTGAGAGCAGGAAGGGCAGCACCTCCAGATCCAGCAGCCGGCCGACCGCTCCGGCCGCCTCGCCGGTGTGCAGCGTCGAGAGCACCATATGCCCGGTCAGGGCCGCCTGGACGGCGTTCTCGGCCGTCTCGCCGTCGCGGATCTCGCCGACCATGACCACGTCGGGGTCCTGCCGCAGCACGTTCTTCAGGGCGCTGCCGAAGGTCACCCCGATCTTCGGCTGCATCGGGATCTGGTTGAAGGCCTCGTGCACCATCTCGATCGGGTCTTCGAGGGTGACGATGTTGATCCGCGGGTTGTGCAGGTAGTGCAGCGAGCTGTACAGCGTCGTCGTCTTGCCGCTGCCGGTGGGCCCCACCACCAGGGCCATGCCCGCGCTGGCGGCCAGCATGTTGCGCCACAGCGCCATCTCGCGCGGGAACAGCCCCAGCTTCTCGATGTCCTGGATGAGCACCCCGGGATCGAAGATGCGCAGCACCACCTTCTCGCCGAAGGCGGTCGGCACGGTGCTGACCCGCAGCTCCACCTCGTACTGCTTGAAGGTCGTCTTGAAGCGGCCGTCCTGGGGGCGGCGGCGCTCGGCGATGTCCAGCCGCGACAGCATCTTCACCCGGCTGACCATCGCCGGGTGCACCGCCTTGGGCAGCCGGTGGACTGTGTGCAGCACGCCGTCGATGCGCATGCGCACCCAGCCCTCGTCGCGCTTGGGCTCGAGGTGGATGTCGCTGGCCCGCTGCTCGAAGGCGTAGTTGAGCAGGTACCAGACCGCCCGCACGATCGGCTGGTCGGTGGCCTCCAGCTCGGCGGCGCCGTCGGCGGCGTAGAGCTGCTCCAGGTTGGAGAGGTCGGGAAGGTCGCTGCGGAACTCGGCCTCGGCCTTGCGCATCGAGCGCCGGAAGCCGTGGAACTCGACGATCACCTGCAGGATGCGGGCCTTCTCGGCCAGGACCGGGTGGATCGTCTTGTTCTTGAAGCGGGCGAGGTCCCGCAGCAGGGCCGTGTCCCAGGGGTCGGCCACCGCCACCGTCAGGCTGCGGGCGTCCTCGTCCACGGCGATGACGAGGTGCCGCTCGGCGAAGGGGCCGCCGAAGGCCTCGGTCACCAGCTTGTAGTCGAGCTTCAGCGGGTCGAGGTGGACGAAGGGCAGCTGCAGGGAGTCGGCCAGCGCCCGGGTGATCAGCTCCTCGTCGACGACCTCCTCGGGGTTGTCCAGCCGGCGAAAGCGGAAGCTGGCCACCAGCTCGCCCTCGGTCACCCGGTAGTCCACCCGGCCCCGGCCCAGCAGGCGGCGCATCTCCGCCCGCTTGTCCAGCAGGATGTGGCGGGCCTGCTCGCGCCCACGGTTGAGCACGTCGCCCTTCTGGCCGGCGTGGAGGTAGCCGCGGCTGACCAGCAAGTCCAGCAGCTCGTTGAGTCTCTCGGGGCGAATCACCGGCGCAGCTTAGCGCACCGCCGCCTCGCCTGGGGAGGGGGGCTCAGCGCTCCCAGGCGGCGCCGTCGTCGGCGCGCACCGTCGGCTCTCCGAGGACCGCCTCAACCGCCTCGACGTAGGGCTCCAGCACCACCAGCACCGCCACGCCCGGCAGGGCGACCTCCCCCGTCGGAGGGGGGGCTGATCGGGGCTGGGCCAGGCTGCCCAGCCAGCGGCCGGTCGGGGTCGAGGCCAGCCCGGGGGGCAGGCCCGGGTGGCGAGGATCGAGGAGCAGGCGGCGGCCATGCAGGCGCTGGTCGAAGAGCGGTCGCTGGAAGTGTACGCCGGGGCCCGCCGCCGGCACGACCAGCAGCGCCCCCGGCCTGAGCCCGCCCAGCTCGGTGACGATGTCGGCGGGCGCAGGGTCCGCCAGGGGCAAGGGCGCTCCTCCGGGAGCCAGGAGCACCAGGTCCACGGCCGCGGCCATCGACAGCCCGAGGAGGGCCCGTCGGCCGAGGCGCTCCCCCACGACCCGGGCCCCACGGGAGGCCAGCACCGAGAGGGCGATCGCGCCGACCAGCAACAGCCGCCCGTGGTGGTTGAGCAGGGAGCCGCCCGGCAGCAGCGAGAAGATCGCCGCCACGGGGTTGTCCAGGCCCAGCGCGTTGCCGCCGAAGCCCAGCGGGTGCCCGCCGAAACGCAGCTCGGGGCCCAGGGCGGCGGCCGCCAGGAGCAGCAGGATCAGGGCCCAGATCCGCGCCCCGCGCGCCCCGAGGAGCGCAAGCCCCAGCAAGGTGAGGCCCAGGTACCCGGGGTGGACCCGGATCAGCGCCTCGCCCGCCTCCTGGGGGAGGGGAGCGACCAGGCTGAGCAGGTCGACCCCTCGCCAGGGGTTGAGCCGCCACAGGGGCTCGACGTCCGCGGCGCTCAGGCTCCCGCCGCGGTGTCCGAGGCCGCTGAGGCGGGCCGCGTGGGGCCAGGCCACCGGCAGCGCCAGCGCGGCGGCGATCAGCGCGGCCAGCGCGGTGGCCTTGACGGTGCGGCGGTCCTCCCACGCCGCGGCGAGGCCCAGCAGGCCCGCGACCAGCGCCGTCGCCCAGGCCAGTAGCAGGCCGGTCCCCGCCAGCAGGCCCAGCAGCAGCCCCGCCAGGGCCCCGTCTCTCAGGCGGGGGCTGCCCAGGCGGGAGAGGCCCAGGGCGGCGAGGCCCACGCCCATGTCCTCGCTCAAGCCCGAGCCGAGGCTGCCCATCAGCGAGGGAGCCAGCCCCAGCGCCAGCCCTCCGACCAGGGGCTCGCCCCCGGCCCGCTTCGCCAGGGCGGCCCCCCCCAGGAAGGCCAGCAGCACTGAGCCCAGGACCAGCAGGTTCCAAGCCGCCACCGGACCGATCAGGCGGCCGGTCGCTGCGGCGAAGGCCGTCGGGAGCGGGTCGATCACCGGCCAGGGATCGGCCCCCAGGGCCAGGCCCGTCCCCGAGGGCCAGTCCGGCAGGGCCGCCGCGTGCCAGCCCTGGACCCAGAGGTGGCCCCAGACCTCGCCCTGCGGCGAAGCCAGGATCGCGCCCGGCTGGGTGAGCAGCGGCCCACCCACCAGCAGCAGGCAGAGCAGAGCGCCCAATGGCAGGGTGCGGGCAGGAGAGAGGTCCACGCCGCGCAGCATATGCCCGCCGGCCCCATGCGCGCAGGCGCACCCGCGTTAGACCGGCGGCCTTCAAGGAGGCCCCCATGCGCCGCTGGACGACCCGTGACAGTGCAGAGACCTACGGCATCGCCCACTGGGGCGCCGACTTCCTTCGCATCGACGACAACGGCAACCTCGTCCTGGCGCCCGACGGGGCGGACGGCGACTGGGTCGACCTCAAGCAGCTGATCGAGGACCTGCAGCGGCGCGGGATCGCCCTGCCGATCCTGCTGCGCTTCACGGATCTGCTGCACGCCCGGGTGCGCATCCTGGCGACCGCCTTCGAGAACGCCATCAAGGAGTACGACTACAAGGGTCGCTACCGCGGGGTCTACCCGGTCAAGGTCAACCAGCAGCGCGACGTGGTCGAGGACCTGATCACCCTGGGGCGCCGCTGGCACCTCGGGCTGGAGGCCGGCAGCAAGCCCGAGCTGCTGATCGTCATGGCCCTCCTCAACGACCCCGAGGCCCGCATCATCTGCAACGGCTACAAGGACGTCGAGTACATCGAGACCGCCCTGATGGCCGGCCAGCTCGGCCGGGACGTCACCATCGTGGTTGAGAAGGGCAGCGAGATCTCCCTCATCGTCGAGGTCGCCCGGCGCATGGGCGTCAAGCCGAACATCGGCATCCGCGCCAAGCTCTCCAGCCGGGGGGCCGGCCGCTGGGAGGAGTCCAGCGGCGATCGGGCCAAGTTCGGCCTCACCGTCGGCCAGATGGTGGACGCCGTCGAGCAGCTCCGCGCCGAGGGCATGCTGGACTGCCTCCGCCTGCTTCACTTCCACATCGGCAGCCAGGTCAGCGCCATCCGCTCCTTCAAGGACGCCCTGCGCGAGGCCAGCCGCCTCTACGTCGAGCTCGTCAAGCTCGGGGCGCCCATGGGCGTGCTGGACTGCGGCGGCGGCCTGGGTATCGACTACGACGGCAGCCACACCAACTTCGCCAGCTCCGTCAACTACAGCGTCCAGGACTACGCCATGGACGTCATCGCCGCCATCACGGCGGTCTGCGACGAGCAGGGCGTCGCCCACCCCGACATCGTCACCGAGTCCGGCCGCGCCCTGGTGGCCCACCACGCCGTGCTGGTCGTCAACGTGCTCGGCGTCATCGAGACCGCCAGCCGCGAGGGCGAGGTCGTGGCCCTCAACGAGGCCGACCCGCCCATCCTCCACGAGCTCTCCGACTCCGCCGAGCGCATCAACCGCAAGAACTACCAGGCCGTCTGGCACGACGCGATCGAAGCTCGCGAAGAGATCCTCACCATGTTCAACCTCGGCCTGGTGGACCTGCCCACCCGCGCCCGGGCCGAGAAGCTCTTCTGGAACGTCTGCACCCGGGTCGAGCGCATCGCCCGGCAGCTCAGCTACGTGCCCGACGAGATGGAAGACCTCAGCCGGACCCTGTCGGACACCTACTTCTGCAACTTCTCCGTCTTCCAGTCGGCCCCCGACTCCTGGGCCGTCGACCAGCTCTTCCCGATCGTGCCGATCCATCGCCTGGACGAGCGCCCCTCCCGGCGGGCCATCCTGGCCGACATCACCTGCGACAGCGACGGCAAGGTCGACAAGTTCATCGACCTGCACGACGTCAAGGACGGCCTCGAGCTGCACGAGCTCGACGGCAAGCCCTACTACCTGGGCTTCTTCCTGATGGGCGCCTACCAGGAGATCCTCGGCGACCTGCACAACCTCTTCGGC
>DDSR01000321.1:46734-47693 GCA_002343455.1 Deltaproteobacteria bacterium UBA2385
GCCAGGCCGCCGAGGCCGCCGTGCAGGAAGGGCGCCTCTCCATGGAGGAGGCCGCCCGCATCATCCAGGCCTACATCAACGGCCTGGAGGGCTACACCTACCTGGAGTAGGGCTCAGCCCCCGGACTTGGTCCGGGCGCGCACCAGGACGACCAGGTTCTTCTTGGGGCGCATCGCCAGCACCGCCATCCCGCTGTCGACGGCGTCCACCGAGCCCGACCAGGTCGCGGGGCTGCTGAGGATGTCCATGCCCACCTCGACCGTCAGGGTGTAGCCCTCGGAGTTCTCGGCGCCGCTGATGGTGGCGGTGACGTACTCGTCGCCGCTGCGCTGCTCGAAGTACGCCTCCTGGTTCTCGTAGGCGGTGATCAGCGGGCGCGCCATGACCCGGGTGTCGTCCGCGGCGAGGGCCTTGCGCATCTCTTCCGCCGCTTCGGCCCCAACCGGCCCGAGCTTGCGGCCCAAGCTGGACCAGGCCGACGCCTTCTTGTCCACCTGGGCGACGATCACCTCGTAGTTGAGCTGCGCTCGGGCCTGGGCCGCGGCGGGGGGCGAGAGGGCGAGCAACAGGGCGACGAGGCTGTACATGTGGACTCCTGCGCGGGATGGTACCCGTCGCCTGCGGGCGGGGCAAGGGAGGCTCGGGATGGGTGCGGGATGAGGCGATCGGGATGGTGACTTCTCTCCGCAGCCAGAAGAAAATGCGGTATCATCTCCCGCCCCTCCCTTGATCTGGAACCGACCATGGCCAAGACCCCCCTCTTCGGGCTCAGCATCCTCCTCCTCACCACCCTCCTGTCCGCCTGCGGAAAGAACGAGAAGGGCGGCGACGGCGAGGGGGACGGAGGCGCCACAGGCGACGGTGGCTCCAGCGCGGTGGACGCCGACAACGACCGCTTCCCCGCCAGCGAGGACTGCGACGACACCAACGCGCAGGTCTACCCGGGCGCGCCCGAGCTC
>DDSR01000321.1:47719-47879 GCA_002343455.1 Deltaproteobacteria bacterium UBA2385
CGTCGACGCCGACGGCGACGGGCACGGCGTCACCTCCCAGACCGAGTTCTCCTGCCTGCAGCCCGACGGCTACGTCCTGGTCGCGGACGACTGCGACGATGGGGACGGGGCCCGCTACCCGGGCAACGCCGAGATCTGCGACGACAAGGACAACGACTGC
>DDSR01000279.1 GCA_002343455.1 Deltaproteobacteria bacterium UBA2385
CCTCAGGCCGCCGCCGCCCCGCCGCCGCCTGTCGAGGCGCCTCCCCCGCCTCCCCCTCCGCCGCCCGCGCAGAGCGTCGAGTCCGAGGGAATGAAGCTGAGCTGGGCGGTGGACGGGGACCGTCTGCGCTGCACCATGAGCGCGCCGGGGACGGGCTGGGTGCGGGTCGGCTTCAACAGCGTTCGGGCGCAGCACCTCGCCAACATGGTGCTGGGCTGGGTGGACGCCTCGGGCGCCCATGTCGAGGACCGCTACGCCAACGATCCGCCCTTCATCGAGCCCGATGTGGCGCTGGGGGGAACGGCCGACGTCGAGCTCATCGGGGGCAGCGAGGCGAGTGGCCGGACCACCGTCGAGTTCAGCATCCCGCTGGACTCGGGCGACGCCTTCGACCTGCCGCTGAGCGCCGGGCAGACGGTCTACTTCATCCTGGCCTACGGCCCCGACGACGACCCGAAGTCGATCGCCGTGGTCCGGACCGCCGTGGAAGCGACGCTCTGACTGCATCTAGCATCGCTAGATTCTCCCACTAGCGGCGCTAGACCGGCGCGAGGTGGTGCGGCAGCCGGTGGCGCCGGATGGCCTCGTTGAAGGGGATGCGGCGGGTGCGGTCGGTCCGGAAGTAGAGCTCCAGCGCCTCGGCGATCAGCCGGGCGAGCTTCTGCGCGTTGTCCCGCCGCGGGCCCACGGGGTTGCCCTTGCGGTCGAACTCCCAGACCAGGTCCTTGCGGATCTCGATGCCGATCGCCCCCGGGCGCCCCCCATCGAAGCGGTAGTCGTCGATCAGGGCGCCGCCGTTGCCGTGCACGAAGCCTTCGATGTGGTTGTAGGCGCGCCGGGCCGCCTCGAACTCGCGCTTCCGCCCGCGGGGAGCCGTGCGAAAGAGGTGCAGGGTGCTGCGCAAGGCCTGGCTCTCGGAGCTGCGCAGGTTGGTGTCGAGCAGCATGTCCCAGACGAGGTCGTAGATCGGGTCCTCGACGATCCCGGGCGCGACCTCGTGCAGGCGCTCGCGGACGAAGTCGAAGAAGTGCCAGACCTGGCTGCGCACCTCGACGCTGCCCTCGGGCAGGCAGTAGGGGAAGTTGAGGGCGACCGGCACGCCGTTGCGCTCCAGGTGCAGGCTGACCCGGCTGGGCAGCACCCGGTCGCAGGTGTACTCCCCCAGGCCGTCGGGGTAGAGCGGGTCGAAGATGCCGTAGGGCATGCGGCTGTGCTGCTGGTAGGCCTGCAGGCGGTTGATGATGCTGATCTCGGGCCGCAGGGTGCCGCTGGCGTTGTAGACGTCGTAGGTGTGGACGCCGATGGTCAGGACCTTGCGGCAGACGTCGCGGTCCATATGGTCGCTGATGCGATCGTAGCAGCGCTCCAGCAGGGCCCACTTCTGGTCGAAGTCCAGCCACTGCGCGAAGGGCGAGTTGATCGCCAGGCGCTCCATGTAGCCGGCGTTGAGCGGGGTCAGGCCGGGGAAGCGCCCGAAGTCCATCAGGACCCGGGCGATGTGGATGTGCAGGAAGCCCGACACCCCCAGGGCGCCCGCCAGCTCGGCGGCCACGAGCCCCGCGCCCCAGTCGCGCTCGCGCGCGTAGAGGGCCTCGATCTCCGCGGGATCCACCGGCCGACCCTGGCGCGTCAGGAAGTCCGAGGGGATGGCGCTCCCGTCGTGGATGCAGGTGATGGCGATGTGAGGGAGCAGCTCGGGGTCGAGGTCGACGGCCTGCGCCGGGGCGGCGGGGACCACCTCGCTCGGCCAGAAGGAGGTCGAGCTGCGGTCGGTGATCGGCCCGACCTGGTCCAGGGCGAGGAAGGGGCGCTCGGAGCGCAGCGGCGGGAGATGGCTCTGGATTGGCATGATGATGACGTATCCGAACCGGGCGGGCTCTACCTGATCCGGGTAGGCTGCCGGGACCACCGGGGAGAGAGATGCTTCGCGCGCAGATCGTCGGAACAGGCATCGACCTGCCTGCCCGGATCCAGGCCTCCCGCGAGCTCGAGCCGATCCTGGGCGTGCCCGAGGGGTGGATCGAGGCCCACACCGGCGTCCGCCAGCGGCGGATCTCCGACGAGCCCATGCACAAGATGGCGGCCCGAGCGGTGCGCCAGGCGCTGGGCGAGGGCGGGCCCCCCGATCTGCTCGTCAACGCCTCGCTGACCCCCATCCAGCTCATCCCGGACTCCTCGGTCTTCATCCTGCAGGAGCTGGGCCTGGACGGGCGCCCCTCCTTCTCGGTACACGCCACCTGCCTCTCCTTCGTGGTCGGCCTGCAGGTCGCGATGAGCATGGTCCACGGCGGGCTGTGGCGGCGGGTGGCCGTGGTCAGCGCCGAGCAGGGCAGCGTCTGCCGGGACTTCACCCAGCCCGAGAGCGCCGCCTTGATCGGCGATGGCGCCGGTGCGGCCATCATCGAGCCGACCCCCGAGGGGCAGTCCAGCGCGCTGTTGGCCTTCGACATGGCCACCTGGCCCGAGGGCGCCAGCCACACCGAGCTGCGCGGCTGCGGCACCCGCAAGCACCCCAACGACCCGCAGACGGTGGCCTCGGACAACCTCTTCCAGATGAACGGCCCCTCGGTCTACAAGATGGCGCTGCGCAAGGTGCCCCCCTTGATCGGCGGGCTGCTCCACCGCGCGGGGCTGAGCCCCTCCCAGGTCGATCTCGTCGTCCCCCACCAGGCCAGCGGACCGGGGATGAGGGCCTACCGCAAGCTCGGCTTCGTCACGGACCAGATCGTCGACATCCTGGCCGACCACGGCAACTGCATCTCGGCCAGCGTGCCGATGGCGCTGGCCCTGGCCGAGCAGCAGGGTCGCCTCAAGCGAGGCGACACGGTCCTGCTGATGGGCACCGGCGCCGGGCTCAGCGTCGCGGGGGCGCTGCTGCGCTGGTGAGCCTCAGCCGGCGCCGTAGATGCCCATCACCTCGTCGCTGGCGCCGCGAAGGGCCTCCAGCTCGATCCAGCCGGTCAACCCGGAGCTGATCTTCACCAGGAACCAGCCCGGCGCGTCCGCGGACTCCAGCAGGACGTCGATGCGGCTGCCCGCCTTGATGTTGGCGACCACCTCGGCGCCCTTGATGGTGCGGTGGATCGGCGCGCTGCGATCGATGCCGACCTGCGTGCCGGCGGCCCAGAAGGGCTGGGGCACCAGGGTCAGGACGCCGCCCTTCAGCACCCACTTCTGCCGCTTCTGGTAGAGCCGCTCGCGGCTGTCGGTCAGCAGGATGCCGCTGCCGGTGGTGTGGATGGCCTCCACATAGGTGTCCGGCTGCGACCAGCTCAGCTCGACCGGGCCGGACTTCTCCAGGCGGTAGACGCGGGCGTACTTGTCGTCGCGGGGGCCCGTGTCGACGGTGACCAGCTCCTTGACCTTGTCCTCGCTGCTGATGTCGTGGAGCTGCACCTCGCAGAGGGCCTCGCCCCCGCACTCGATCAGGTGCTTGCCGATGCGCACGCCGCGGTCGTCGACGGTGATCGTCTCGGGCTTGCCGTCGCCGTCGAGGTCGACGCTCAGGGGCGCGTTGGCGAGGGCCAGCGGGGCCAGGAGGAGGAGCAGCATGGCGGGCATCCGGAGGAGAGGTGGGAGGAGCATAGTCCAGCGAGCTCAGAGCGCGCCCTCCACCACCACGTAGCCGCGCTCCTCCGGCGCCAGGACGTGCTCGTGGCGATGGTCGGCCAGCGCGTAGCGCAGGCGCCAGCTCCTCGCGCCGGCGGTCGAGAGCTGGACCTGCCGCTGGGCCGGCTGGCCGGGTCGCTCGGGAGGGATGGTGCGATCGAGCACCTCGACCCAGCCCTGCCCGGTCGAGGCGAAGACCCTCCGAAAGACCACCTCGTCGACCGGCTCGGCGCAGGCGGCGTCGGCGCAGGTCTCCAGGATCAAGCGGCGGAAGGGATCCCCGGTGGGGATCCGGTGGGCGGCCCCGGGTGCCGACACGGTGAAGACGGCATGCTGGTCCCCGGGCTGCACCTCGACCTTCAGCAGGCTCCGCAGGCGCTCCGAATCGTGGGCCCCGGGGAAGGCGTGCCCGTGCCTGCCCATATGGCAGTCCTGGCAGCTTCGGCCCTCACTAGCGGCGCTAGAGAGCGCCCACTCGCTGACGGTCGCCTGGGCCAGGGTCTCGCCGATGGCGAAGGGCTCGCCGGGTGCGGTGGGCTGCTGGAAGGGAAACTCGTGGCAGGAGGCGCAGGCGTCGGCCCCGCCGAAGCCGGGGTCGACCCGGACCGGGTGGGCCAGCAGGGCCTCGGTGCTGGGCTCGCGGGAGCTGAGGATCTGCTGGTCCTGAACATGGCAAGTGGCGCAGTTGACCCCCTCGGCCCACAGCCCGGCGGGCGGCTGAGGGCGAGGAAAGGAGCCCGGCCGGGCGAGGCCGCCTAGCGTTGCTAGCTGGCCTTCGGCCAGCGGCGCGTGGCAGTTCACGCACCAGCCGTTGGGCCAGCGGGTCCAGGCCTCCCAGAAGATCGGATTGGTCCCGGCGACGGCGTGCCGAGAGCCGGCCCACTGCGCCGCGACCTCGCTGTGGCAGCCCTCGCAGGAGCCGACCGAGAGGTCGAAGCCCGGGGGAGGCTCGGGGTTCAGCGCCGTCAGCCCCTGCCCGAACGCCGCTAGGGAGAGCCATGGGATCACAGCTCGGTTCCTGCCAGCCTCTCGCTCAGGCGGGTGAAGCGCTCGTCGCCTCCCCGCTGGCCGACGGCCTGGTCGATGGCGTCGGCCTCGCCGATCAGGCAGCAGAAGCGGCGGGCCCGGGTGATCGCGGTGTAGAGGAGGTTGCGGCGCAGCATGATGCGATGGCTGCGGTGCAGCAGGATCACCACCGCCGGGTACTCGCTGCCCTGGCTCTTGTGGATGGAGATGGCGTAGGCCAGCTCGATGTCGCCGAGGTCCTCGCCCGAGACGAGCACCTCGGCCCCGGCGCCGCCCTCGCCGAAGTCGACGACCAGGCCCTGGGGGGTGGTGTCGGCGACGCGGCCGACGTCTCCGTTGAAGATGTCCAGGTCGTAGTTGTTGCGGACCTGGAGCACCCGGTCGCCCTGGCGGAAGGTGCGCTCTCCCCGCACCAGGGCCGGACCGCTGGGGTTGAGCAGCCCCTGCAGGTGGCGGTTGAGGGAGTGGGTGCCGAGCAGGCCGTTGTGCATCGGCGTCAGGACCTGGACCTCCGTGCGGGGGTCGAAGCCCAGCCGGGGCAGGCGGCGGCTCATCACCTCGGTCAGGGTGTCGAGCGCCTCGGCCTCGGTCCGCCGGGAGAGCAGGAAGAAGTCCCGGGTCAGGCCCTCGTCCTCCTCCTGCTCGCTGGAGCGCGGGCGCCCTCCCTGGTTGACCCGCCAGGCGTTGCGGACGATGCCGCTGCCGGCGGCCTGCCGGAAGACCTCGGAGAGGGTGGCCACCGGGACCGCTCCCGAGGCGATCACATCGGCGAGCACGCGCCCGGCGCCGACGCTGGGGAGCTGATCGGCGTCGCCGACCAGCACGAGGCGGCCGTCCTCGGGCAGGGCCCGCACCAGGGCGTGCATCAACCGCAGATCGACCATGCTGGCCTCGTCGATCAGCACGCCGTCGCCGTCGATGGGCTGGTCGATGTCCCGGGTGAAGGCGCCGGTGCGGGGGTTGAACTCCAGCAGCCGGTGGATGGTGCGGGCCTCGGCGCCGGTGGCTTCGGTCATGCGTCGCGCCGCCCGGCCGGTGGGGGCGGCCAGGCGCAGCTCCAGGTCCAGGCGGCGGGCGGCCTCGACCAGGACGCGGACGATGGTGGTCTTGCCGGTGCCGGGCCCGCCGGTGATGACCGCGGCGCGGTGGGCCAGGGCCAGCAGGACGGCGCTGCGTTGGCCGGGGGCCAGGGAGAGGCCGATGCCACGCTCGGCGGCCTCGACCGCGGCCTCGACCTGGGCGGGAGGGAAGGTCGGTGGCCCCTGCGCCATCGCGCACAGGGCCCGGCTGACGGCGCGCTCGGCCTGGTGCAGCTCGGGAGGGAAGACCGGGTCCCGCTCGCTGTCGATGCCGTGCTGGACGACCAGTCGACCGGCCAGGGCGAGGCGATCGATCGCGGGGATGGCCTGGTGGTCGGGCACCTCCAGCAGGCTGACCCGGCGCAGCAGCTCGCCGCGGGGCAGGAAGCAGTGGCCCTGGCTCTCGGCCTCGGAGAGGGTGTGCCGCAAGGCCGCCTCGGCGCGGTCGGGCGAGTCCGAGGGCAGGCCGTTGGCGCGGGCGATGGCGTCGGCCGTACGGAAGCCGACCCCGTGGATCTCCGCGCACATGCGGTAGGGCTCGCGGGCGACCAGGGCGGCGGCGTCTTTGCCCCAGCGCTCGACGATGCGGTTGGCCAGCGCCGCGCCCAGGCCGTAGCCTCGCAGCGCCGCCAGGACCTCGCGGTTGGCGCGGTCCTTCTCCCACTGGGCCTTGAGCTGCTCCATCCGCTTCTGGCCGATGCCCTCGACCTCGGTCAGGCGCGAGGGCTCCTCGGCGATGACCCTCATGGTGTCGAGGCCGAAGTGGTCGACCACCCGCTTGGCGAAGGCGGGGCCGAGGCCCTGGACGGCGCCGCTGCCCAGGTAGAGCTCCAGGCCGCGCAGGGTGCGCGGGTCCTCGACCAGCACGCTGCTGACCTTGAACTGTCGGCCGAAGCTGCTGTGGTCCATCCAGCGGCCGGTCAGGCTGAGGTGCTGGCCGGGGGCGACGTGGCCGACCGGGCCGACGGCGATGCACTCGCCGGCCTTGGTCTTGAGCCGGGCGACGGCGAAGGCCCCGTCGTCGGTGGCGTAGGTGAAGCGGAGCAGCTCCCCCTCGATGGTCTCGTCGCCGGGCTCGGACATGGGTCGGATCGTAGCCCAGGAGGACGCTCTGCGGGCTCGTCGCCGGGTTCGGGGTCCGTGGAGGCCCGGTACCGCTCAGGCGCCGATGAACCGAATTTGCTAACGTGTCGCGAGACAAAGCCAAGGGTTCTGCGTTACCGCTTGTGCATGTCCCGCTACTTCAACACGACTGGTCCGTGCGACCGGGAGCAGCACTACATGCTGCCGCCCCTGCCGCGCCTCCCCGAGCTCCGCCGCCTGATCGACGAGCGCCGCTTCTACGTCATCCACGCGGCGCGCCAGTCGGGAAAGACGACCGCGGTGCGGGCCATGGCGGCCGAGCTGCGGGGCGAAGGCATGGTCGCCTTGCACGTCTCGCTGGAGAGCAGCCGGCAGACGCCCAGCCTGGCCGAGGCCGAGCCGCGCTGGCTCTGGGACATCCGCAACACCGCCAGCCTCTACCTGCCGCCGCAGGACTGCCCGCCCTCGACCAGTGAGCTGACCGGCCCGCCCGGCACGCAGCTCTCCCAGCTCCTCCAGCGCTGGGCCGCGCGGGTCTTCCCCTTGCCGCTGGTGCTCTTCTTCGACGAGGTGGACACCCTCGAGGGCGAAGCCCTGGTCAGCTTCCTCGCCCAGCTTCGCGCGGGCTTCGACCACCGTCCCCGCGGCTTCGCCTCCAGCATCGGGCTGGTCGGGATGCGGGACCTGACGGCCCACAACGAGCAGGGCCTCGCGAGGCACTCGGCCAGCCGGGACAACCCCTTCAACATCAAGTCGCACTCCCTGCTGTTGCGCTCGTTCTCGCAGATCGAGCTGGCGGAGCTGTACGGCCAGCACACCGAGGAGACCGGCCAGGAGTTCACGCCCGAGGCGCTGCGGATGGCCTACGAGCTCACCGCCGGGCAGCCCTACCTGGTCAACGCGCTCGGCTACTACCTGACCCGCGAGGCCCCCGTCCCGGTGGAGCGGGCCATCAGCCCCGAGGACATCGTTCGGGCGCGCGAGCGCATCATGGTCGCCCGGACCGGCTACCTGGAGAACCTCTCGGACCTGCTGCGCGAGCGTCGAAGCGGCCGCAGCTCTTCGCCTCGCAGCCTGGAGAGCCTGCTCACCGAGTCGGACGAGCCGCTGGACGAGGACAGCACGGCGTCCATCCTCGTCTGCTGAGGCCCCCCCCCCCGCTGTTTCGGGTAGGGGCGCAGCCTAGCGGCTGTAGACCTCGTAGCGCTCCAGGTGGAAGTGGCCCATGGCCCGCACGACGACGCGCTTGGCGACGCGGCGCTCCAGCTCTTCCAGGCTGTCGAACTCGTCCCCGTACAGCAGGTCGGCGACCTCGGGGTGGGCGTTGACGTAGACCACCTCGGACTGACGGCTGCGGTTGGCCTCGCGCTGCGACTCGCGGAGGATGTCGTAGACGACCGTGGAGCGGCTGCGGGTGCTGCCTCGGCCTTCGCAGTAGTGGCACTGCTCGCTGATGCTCTGGACCAGGTTCTCCTGGACGCGCTTGCGGGTCATCTCGACCAGGCCGAGCTCGCTGATCTTCAGGACGTTGGTGCGGGCCCGGTCGTCGCGCAGCTCTTCTTCAAGGGCGCGGTAGACCCGCTCGCGGTTGGCGGCCTTCTCCATGTCGATGAAGTCGAGGATGATGATTCCGCCGATGTTGCGCAGCCGGAGCTGGTAGACGATCTCCTTGATGGCCTCGAGGTTGATGGCCAGGGTGGTCTCTTCCAGGCTGGACTTGCCGACGAACTTGCCGGAGTTGACGTCGATGGCGGTGAGCGCCTCGGCGTGGTCGATGACCAGGTAGCCGCCGGACTTGAGCCAGACCTTGCGGCCCAGGCTGCGGCTGATCTCGGTCTCGATCCCGAAGGTGTCGAAGATCGGGTCGGCGCCGCGGTAGAGCTGGACCCGCTCACGCAGGGCCGGCATGAAGTCGGCCATGAAGCCCTGCACCCGGGCGAAGATGTCGCGGTCGTCGATGACCATGCGGTCCACCGACTCGCTGAAGGTGTCGCGCACCACCCGCAGGACCAGGCCGTGGTCGGCGTGGATGCAGCGGGGGGCGGTGGCCTTCACCCGCAGCTCCTGGATGCGGTCCCAGGTGGCGATCAGGTAGTCCATGTCCTGCTTGATGGCCGTCAGGGGCTTGCCCTGGCAGACCGTGCGGACGATGAAGCCGGCGCCCTCGGGCCGGTTCTTGTCGACGAACTCGCGCAGCTTGCGGCGCTCCTTGTCGCGGTCGATGCGGCGGCTGATGCCGACGTGGTCGACGGTCGGCATGTAGACGACGTAGCGCCCGGGCAGGGTGATGTGGGTGGTGACCCGCGCGCCCTTGGTGCCGATCGGATCCTTGGCGATCTGGACCAGGATCTCCTGGCCCTCGCGCACGAGGTCCTGGATCGGCGGGTGGCCGGGGCGGGGCTTGCTGGCCGGGCCGCTCTCGGCCACGGTCATCTCGGGATCGTCGGCCTCCTTGTCGTCGAGCGCGCCCTCGTCCTCGAGGAACTCGGGGTAGATGTCGCCGGCGTAGAGGAAGGCCGCCCGCTCCAGGCCGATCTCGACGAAGGCGGCCTGCATGCCCGGCAACACCCGGACCACCCGGCCCAGGTAGACGTTGCCGACGACGCCGCCCTTGTCTCCGCGATCGATGTGCAGCTCGTCGAGCTGCCCGTTCTTCATGACGGCGAGGCGGGTCTCCCTCCCGGTGCGGTTGACGATGATCTCGTGTGCCAAGGTGGTCTCCGGTGGGCCATGGCGCTTCGCCGCTCGGGCGCGCGCTGGCGTCGCGAGCCGGTCAGGCGCGACGACGGGCGGCGACTGCCGAGGCCCGGATGATTCATGGTGAAAAGGAGGCGCCGTCGCCCGCTCGGGCCGCGCCGGACCCTGAGGTCGAGACGGGCGGCGGGGGCGGGAGAGCAGCGCATGGGTCGTGGTCCGAGAGGGTGGCCGGCGAGCCCTGTGCGGGTCGCAAAGCCTGGACCGCCTTCATGGCACAAGTAGAGGCCGTCGTCAACGTGCCGGGGGGGTGCCGAAGCCCTGGGTGCGGATCTCGCCCTCGCGGTCGTCGAACACCACGTGGCGCTCGGGCCAGCGCAGCGCGGCGAGGCCGCCGGCGAAGCCCTCGGGGCCGGTCCCCCGAAAGGCCCGCTGGATGAAGCGCCGGCCGACGCTGTAGTCGACGCAGAAGACGGTGCCTCGGGGGCCTGCCCAGTGCCAGGGGGACTCCGCCCGGAATACGTCGACCTTGCCCGGGACGGGCGCCTCCCGGCGGCGCCAATAGTGCCCGACCACGACCGCGGCGTCTTCGTCGTAGGCCTCCCACCACGGCGCGCGGGCCACGAAGCGCCAGCGCCCCCCGACGAAGAAGTGCGAGCCCGGCTCGATGAGCTGCTCCAGGCCGCTGGTCAGCACCCGCCAGGGGTTGTCGTTCTGCTGGCGGGCGTTGCGGGCCTGCTCGGCGGGGAGGTGGCGGTCCGGGCGGGCGCCGGGGTCCTTGAGGCCGGCCCACTGGAGGCGCTCCGCGGCGGCCGCCGCCAGGATGCCTTCGGCCTGGAGGCGGGCGTCGACCTGCGCTTCGGCGGCGTTGACCAGCTCGCCTACCGATCCCTCGTTCGGAAGGGCCCGGATGGATGCCTCGTGCCAGCAGGCGTGAACGACACGCAGATCCGGCCGCACCAGGGCCAGGGGGAGGGAGTCGAGGAAGGCCCGGATCTCGGCCACCTCGGCCGGATCCGGCGGGACGCTGTCGAAGGCGAGGTGGTGCCCCTGGCCGCGCTCGTCCCGCCACTGGTAGCCGTCGTCCGCGTCTCCGAAGAACCAGCCGTTGCCTTCCTTGCGCTCGCCCTGCAGGATGTTGAGCTCGTGGTTGCCGATGACACAGGAGGCCTGGCCGGACTCCACCAGCCGGCGCACCAGCCGGATCACTCCCGGGCTGTCGGGGCCCCGGTCGACGAGGTCGCCTACGAAGACGATCGGCCGCGCCAGCCTGCCCGTGTCGGGGTCGCCGCCCAGGCGGAGGATCAAGGAGCGCAGGGCCGACAGCTCGCCGTGCACGTCGCCGATGATGTCGAGGGGGCCATCGGGGAGGGGTTGAATCAGGGCTGGCATGGAGGCACCGGGGAGGGGAGAGGGATCTATGGCGGCGGGCGTCCCGTCGACCCTGTTGCTGGGGTCGACTCCGCCGCTCCTCATCCGCGCCCTGCCGCCGTGTGCCGAGCCCGCTCGCGCAGCACGTCGAGCACGCCCATCATGCTGAGCATCCGGGGGGCGAGGCCGGGAAAGAGCTGCCCCAGGGCCAGCAGGGGCCGGATGGGACCCGGCGTGACCAACACCTCGGCCTGGCCGGCGATGACCTTGCGGACCGCGGCGGTGACGGCGGAGAGCGGCACCTCGCGCAGGGCGAAGGGGGCCTTGATGCCGGTGTCGGCCCACATGCCGGCCTCGGCCACGAAGCTGGGGCAGACGACGCCGGCATGGACGCCGGTGCCTTGGAGCTCGATGTCCAGGCTGGCGGTGAAGCCGACGAGGCCGTGCTTGGTAGCGGTGTAGACGGCGTTCCAGGGGGTCGGGGACTTGCCGGACATGGAGGAGACCATCACGATGCAGCCGCGCCCGCGCTCGACCATGGCGGGCAGCAGCGCGCGGGTGAGCTGCAGCGGGGCGGTGAGGTTGACGGCGATCTCCTGGTCAATGTCCTCGGGCCGGTGGTCGAGGACCGAGACGGGGATCTCGACGCCGGCGTTGTTGACCAGCACATCGAGCCCGCCCTCGGCATGCACGGCTGCGACGAGGACGGCCCGGCCCTCGGCCGTTGCAAGGTCGGCGGCGATGAGGACGGGCTCGGCGCCGGCTGCGCGGACGCGGTCGGCCGCTTCGGCCAGGGACGCGGCATCGCGGGCGACCAGCAGGATCCGGCCTCCCTCCCGGGCGAGATCGGCGGCGATGGCCAGCCCGATGCCTCGCGAGGCCCCTGTCACGACGATGACGCGCTTCATACGACTCTCCTGGGCGCCCGGCGCCTCCGTCCGACCATCACGAACATCACCAGGGAGAGCGCACCCCCTCCGAGCGGCACGCTGGCGCACCCGCCCTTGGTCTCGCCGTCCTCGCGCCGGCCGAGGCCGCCCTCTCCCTCGGGACCCTCGTCCTCGCCCAGCCCGCCGTCGCCCAGCCCGCCGTCGCCGGTCTCCCCGGCGGGCCAGCTCGTCTCGTCCTCGACCATCTGCCAGAAGTCGGGGTCCTCGCCCTCGTAGCCGAGCGCCCAGAAGCCCACGCCCTGCACGCCCTGGTCCACCGACCAGGCGATCTTCTCTCGCAGGCTCTCGCTGTCGTCGTACCAGAGCTGACCGTCCTCGCGGATTACATACGGCGTGCGCGTGACCTCGTCCCAGAGGCGCCCCTCGGCCTCGGCGATGGGAAGGGCGTTGACCAGGGTGACCGACGAGCCCGAGGAGCTGGCGGTGCCGGGGACCTCGGCGGGGTTGGCCATGCGCCACTCGTGGCCGTAGCTGGGCAGCCCGACCACCAGGCAGTGGGCCGGCGCGCCATTGTCCAGGTAGTCCTGGACGGTCCAGTCCAGCGCGTAGCTGGACCAGGGGCTCTCGCCGTACAGCGGCGCGTTGGGGCCAGGGTCCCCGCCCGACCAGTGGTAGCCGTAGCCCATGATGAACAGTCCGTCGGAGGCCGCGCAGAGCCGGTCATAGTCGTAGGCCCCGCTCCAGTCGACGGCCGGGGTGGCGTGCCAGACCTCGTCCTGCCCCGGCGGGAGGGCCGCCTTGAGCTCCTGCGTGAACAGCACCAGCTCGTCCCGGTAGGCCGAGGACATGCCCTCGATGTCGACGTTGACGCCGTCTCCGTCGTAGGCCTGGACCAGGTCCACCAGCTCGGCGATGATCGAGGCCCGCTTGCTGGCCGAGGGCAGGATGGCGTCGTGCTGCTCGTCGTCGAAGGCGACGACGGTCAGGTGCACCTTCACTCCGGCGGCGTGGGCCAGCGGGACGACCGCCGGGGCGGTGTCGGTCCAGTAGCGGGTGCCGGAGAGCGTCCCGTCGGTCTCCATGGTCGTGGTGAAGATGGCGAGGTGGGTCAGGCGGGCGAAGTCCAGGGTGGTCGGATCGACCCCCCAGTAGGGGTGGTAGCCGTAGACGGTGGCGCGCTCGGCGGCCGCAGCGGGCGGCTGAAGGGCCAGAGGAGCCCCTGGCCTGAGCCCTCCAGCCCAGCTCGGGACGATGTGGCCGTGCTCGGCCAGCGCCTGGGCGTGAGGCCCGGCGAAGGCGGGGAGGAGGAGGAGCAGCAGGCTCATCGCAGCACCCGGTGGGAGCAGCCCGGCAGGTCGATCGGCCGGGCGAGGAGGACGGGCTGGCGCGCGGTGAGCGGCGGACCGGCGGCGAGGCTCTCCGTGGCATGAGCGGCGGCCCGGGCCATCTCCAGGAAGAGGTCCAGGTCGACGTTGTCGAGGGTGTCGCAGGCCTGGTGGTAGCAGGCGTCGTAGGCCAGATTGGCCTGGCCTCCGTACTCGTCGACCTCGGTGTCGAGCTTGCTGCCCTCGGCGCCGGTGAACAGGCCGCCCGCGGGAACGCCCGCCAGGATGAAGGGCCCGTAGTCGCTGCGCCCGCTGAAGGCGGTCGCCTTCCAGGGCAGGCCCTCCTGGTCGAACCAGTCGGTGAAGAGCGCTTCGAGGGCGTCGCTGCCCTCGGGCGCGGGGTAGCCGGCGAGGTCGGCGCTGTCGTCTCCGTCGTAGACGAAGCGGACCCCGTTGGGGCTGGCGACCATGTCGAAGTTGAGGTTGGCGACGTGGCGGTCGAGCTCCTCGGCCGAGAGGCCCGCGACATAGGCGGAGGAGCCGATGAGGCCGCTCTCTTCCGCGCCCCAGAGGGCGAAGCGCAGGGTGGACTCGGGCTGGAGCTGCGCCTGAACGGCCTGCAGGGCGAGCTCGACGACCAGGGCCGTGCCGCTGCCGTTGTCGTTGATGCCCGGGCCGGCCTGGACGCTGTCCAGGTGGGCGCCGACCACCACCAGCTCGTCGCTGGCCCCGGGCAGGTCGACCAGCAGGTTGTGGACGGTGATCTGCTCCAGGCGGGTGTCGACCCGGAGCTGGACCTCGACGGGCCCCAGCGCCGCCAGGGCCTCGCCCAGGGCGAAGCTCGCGCCGAGGGCGGGGATGTCCAGCTCCACCGCCGGGTCGAGCGTGCCCTCGACGGCGTCCTGCCGCCCGGGCTGGCCTTCGTTGAAGAGGATCACCGCCGCGGCGCCGGCGGCCTGGGCGTTTGCGACCTTCTCGGTGAAGGTGCAGGTCCCGCGCTGCAGCAGGGCGACGGCACCCGACGGGAAGCCCTCGAAGTCGCTGGCCTCGCAGCCGCTGGTCGAGGCGTTCTCGGCGCCGGGGGGCAGGAGCAGGTCGACGCCCTGGAGGGTGGCTCGGACCTCGCCGGGGGGCGAGTTCTGGAAGGTCGTGATCTCGGGCTGGTCCGGTGCGCCCTCCCAGCTGAGGACGGGCTCGCTGAGCTCCTCGAAGACCCGGTGGGGGAAGGCCTGGCGCACCGGGCTGAGCCCGACGTCGAGCCAGAGCGCCTCGGCCCAGTCGAGGCCGGCCTCGTAGCCGCCACCTCCGGCGAGGCGGGTGCCCTGGTGGGCGTCGGCGTGGCCTTGCAGGGCGGCGAGGTGGGCTTCCAGGCGCGCCAGCTCCACGCGCTCGACCAGGCTGGGGCCGGAGCTGCCCCCGGAGTCGGTCGCGCCGGTCTCGAAGGGCGAGGCGGAGCAGGCGAGGAGCAGGGTGAGCATGGCTCAATCATGCCCCACAGGCTCGGCCCGCGCCACGCGCCGGAGTAAGCTGTCCCGCCCCCCCGGAGGCATCATGACCCTGCGACCCATCACCGACATCGCCGCCGAGCTCGGCATCTCGGACGAACACCTGCTCCCCTACGGCCGGGTCAAGGCCAAGATCGAGCTGGCCGCCTTGCAGACCGCTCGGCGCCGCCCCGGCCAGGGCAAGCTGATCCTGGTCAGCGCGATCACGCCGACCCCCGCGGGCGAGGGAAAGACGACCACCAGCATCGGCCTCGCCCAGGGCCTGCGCCGCCTGGGGCAGAGCGCCTGCGTGGCGCTGCGTGAGCCCAGCCTGGGACCCTGCTTCGGCGTGAAGGGCGGCGGCACCGGCGGCGGCAAGTCGGCCCTGGAGCCCTCGACCGACATCAACCTGCACTTCAACGGCGACTTCCACGCGATCACGGCGGCCAACAACCTGCTGGCGGCGGTCATCGACAACCACATCCACCACGGCAACAGCCCCCAGATCGACCCGCGGCGGGTGGTCTGGCGCCGGGTGCTGGACGTCAACGATCGGTCCCTGCGGGACTGCGTCATCGGCCTGGGCGGGCAGGCCAATGGCCACCCGCGGCAGGCGGGCTTCGACATCACGGCCGCCAGCGAGATCATGGCGATGCTCTGCCTTGCCAGCGGGCCCGAGGACCTGCGCGCGCGGCTGGACCGGACCCTGGTGGGCTTCGGCGACAAGAAGGCCGTGCGGGCCGGCGAGCTGAACGTCACCGGCGCCCTGATGGCCCTGCTCAAGGACGCGATGCTGCCCAACCTGGTGCAGACGGTGGACGGGACCCCGGCGATCGTCCACGGCGGGCCCTTCGCCAACATCGCGCATGGCTGCAACAGCGTCCTGGCGACGAAGATGGCCCTGCACCACGCCGACTGGGCCATCACCGAGGGGGGCTTCGGCTTCGACCTCGGCGCCGAGAAGTTCCTGGACATCAAGTGTGTGCAGGCCGGCTTGCGCCCCTCCCTGGTCGTGCTGGTGGCCACGATTCGCGCGCTCAAGATGCACGGCGGGGTGGCCCTGAACGAGCTGGGCAAGGCCGACGCCCAGGCCGTGGCCCGCGGGATGTGCAACCTGGAGAAGCACATCGACAGCGTGCAGCAGTTCGGGCTGAGGGCGGTGGTCGCCCTCAACCGCTTCCACCTCGACACCGACGAGGAGATCGCCGTGGTGGCCGAGCGCTGCCGGGCGATGGGGGCCTCCTTCGCCGAGAGCCGCCACTTCGCCGAGGGTGGCGCGGGCGCCGAGGACCTCGCCCGCGCGGTCATGGAGCTGGCTGATCCGGATCCCGGCCCGGTGCGCCCGATGTACGCCCTCACCGACAGCGTGCCGGACAAGATCAACGCCGTGGCTCGGCGCATCTACGGGGCCGACGGGGTCGACTTCACCCGCGAGGCCGAGAAGGGCATCGAGCGGGCCCTGCGCCTGGGCTGCGGCGAGCTGCCCATCTGCATGGCCAAGACGCAGAACAGCCTCTCCGACGACCCGACCCTGCGCGGCCGACCGAGCGGCTTCCGCATCACGGTGCGCGACGTCGTCGTCAACTCCGGGGCGGGCTTCCTGGTGGTGCTGACGGGCGAGATGATGCGCATGCCCGGCCTGCCCAAGGTGCCGCAGGGCGAGCGGGTCGACCTCGTGGACGGTCAGATCGTCGGGGTCGGCTGAGATGAGCCTGCTGGCCGGCCTGGTGGCCGTGGGGGTGGCGCAGGCTGCCCCCAAGGACCCCTTTGCCGAGCCCGACGAGAGCGAGCTGTTTCGGGCGGAGCTGGAGCTGGTGACCGTCGCCAGCCGCTTCGCCCAGACGGTGCGGCAGGCGCCCAGCATCGTCCGCGTGGTCAGCGCCGGCGACATCCGGCGCTCGGGGCATCGCACGCTCTCCGACGTGCTGCGCTCGATCCCCGGGGTCTACATCTCGGTCGCCAAGGAGTCGCGGGACCTGGCCTGGTTCCGCGGCGTCACCAGCTCGGACAACAACAAGTTCCTGCTGATGATCGACGGGGTGCCCTGGTACGACGGCATCTACACCCACGCCTGGCTGGACGAGTACATCGCCCTGGACCATGTGCGGCAGGTCGAGGTGATCAAGGGACCGGGCTCCGCCTTGTACGGCACGAACGCCTTCACCGGCGTCGTCAACATCGTCACCCTGGACGGGCGCAGCTTGGACGGAGGACGGATCCGGGCCCTGGTGGGCAGCGACGGGCGGGTGGGGGCCTCGGCGGTGCAGGGGGAGCGGGTCCTGGTGCGCGGGCACGAGGTCGATGTGCGGGCCTATGCGCGGGCCTTGACCTCGGACGGCGACGGTCTGGACACGGTGCCCCGCGGGCGAAGCAACATCAACGGCCTGGACCCGCGTCGCTCCCTGAACGCCGGGGTCAAGCTGGCGGTGGACGGACTGAACCTGTCGGTCGACGTGGTCGACTACCGACACACCTACTTCGTCAACGAGCAGGACGACGCGCTCGACGTCCTCCTCAGCGATCCGGACGACTTCGCCCTTCGTTACCGCAACAGCTACCTCTCCCTCTCCTACGAGGTCGACCTGGGCGATCTGGGCACGGTGGAGCCCTATCTGTACTCGCAGCGTCACGACAACCCCGGCTCCTACGCCTGGTTCGAGGACCTCGCTGTGGACGGATCGAGCGCCGAGTGGCAGACCACCTTGGTGGAGACCGAGAAGGACAGCGCCCGCCACGGCGTGGGGCTGGTGGGGACGCTGATCCCGGCGACCAACCACGCCACGGTGGCCGGCGTGGGCGTGGAAGGCACCCACATCCTGCACCTGGAGGACATCCAGTACGACGACCTCAGCCACGACCCGGTCTCGCCCTCGAGCTTCCAGGCCCCCCCGGGCTGGATCACCGACGCCTTCGTCTTCGCCCAGCACTCCTGGGCGGCCGCCTGGTGGATGGAGCTGACCGGCGGCGCCCGGCTGGACTACCACAGCTACTTCGGCCCCTTCGTCAGCCCCCGGCTGGGCGGGCTGCTGATGCCTGGCGATCTGCTGCTGGTCAAGCTGCTGTACGGTCGCGCCTTCCGCGCTCCGAACGCCCGCGAGCTGCTGGTCGACGTGGGGACGGACAGCGAGGGCGCCAATCTGTTCACCAATGGGAATCCCGGCCTGGACCCAGAGATCATCGATACGCTGGAGCTGGAGCTGACCTTCTCTCCCGACCCGGACCTGGACCTGCGGGTGGGCGGCTTCGCCTCGGGCATCGAGCAGGAGATCGTCAAGGTCAGCGGGGACAACGAGGCTCTGGGCGACGAGTTCTACGCCAACCAGGGCAGCACCCTGGCGGTGGGCGCCGAGCTGGAGCTGAACCTGGAGCGGGGGCCGGCCAGCCTGGATCTGAGCTACTCGTGGACCCGGGCGATCGACCGGCTGACGGGCTTCCAGGTCTACGAGTTTCCGCCCCATATGGCGGCCTCCCGCCTTGGGGTGCGCCCGGTCGAGCCGGTGATCTTCACGGTCATGGCCGAGGTGGTCGGCCCGCGCCCGCGCATCGAGTGGGCGCCGGACAGCGGCCTGGGCGACGGCGCGCCCTATGCCCTGCTGCACGGGGGGCTGGTCGTGGACGGCCTCACCCGCGGGCGCACCAGCGTCGATCTCTCTGTACACAACCTGCTGGACACCCGCTACGCCACCCTGGTCCCCCGCGAGGACGCCAACGCCGTCAACGACGATGGGACCGCCCGCTACCCCGAAGACCTGGAGGGGCAGGGCCGGACGGTGATGGTGCAGGTCGAGGTCAAGCTGTAGCGGGCGCAGGGTTGCGCGGCGTCGTGCTGAGCAGCTGCTCGCGGTGGTCCTGGAGGGCCTGGAGGGCCAGCGGCGAGAGGCCGGGGCCGCCGGTCTCGTCGAGCCAGGCGAAGATCGCCCGTCGCATCCGGGGGTCCCAGAAGCGACGGAGGTGACTGGCCACGGCCGCCGAGGCGCTGGCCGGATCGGGGTCGGTGGCGAAGAAGGCGGCGATCTGGTTGGCCATGCGGGCCAGCTTGTCGGCGTCCATCACTTCGCTCCGAGCGGCTGGACGCCGGCCGAGACCTGGACCGCCGTCACCTTGTACTCCGGGCAGTTGGTCGCCCAGTCGGAGTAGTCGGTGGTGATGATGTTGGCGCCGCTCTCGGGGTGGTGGAAGGTCGTGTAGACGATGCCAGGCTGGACTCGCTCGGTCAGGTGCGCCCGCAGGCGGGTCTCGCCCTTGCGGCTGCGGACGATGACGGCCTGGCCCTCGAGCACGCCGCGCTGCTCGGCGTCGTGGGGGTGGATCTCCAGCCGGTCCTCGCCGTGCCAGCGCTGGTTCTCTGTTCGCCGGGTCTGGGCCCCGACATTGTACTGGGTCAGGGTGCGACCGGTGGTCAGCAGGAGCGGGAAGCGGCTGCTGGTGCGCTCCTCGGTCGGGACGTACTCGGTGGTCACGAACAGACCCTTGCCCCGGACGAAGTCCTGGATGTGCATGGTCGGCGTGCCCTCCGGCGCGTCCTCGTTGCAGGGCCACTGCACCGAGTGCAGGCGGTCGAGCTTGTCGTAGCTCATGCCTTGAAAGGTCGGCATCAGGCGGGCGATCTCGTCCATGATCTGCGAGGGGTGTTCGTAGGCCCAGTCCAGGCCGAGCGCCCGGGCCAGGCCCAGCGTGACCTCCCAGTCGGCGAGGCCGGTCATGGGCGGCATCACCTTGCGGACGCGGTTGATGCGCCGCTCGGCGTTGGTGAACGTGCCGTCCTTCTCCAGGAACGACGCGCCCGGCAGGAACACATGGGCATACTGCGCCGTTTCGTTCAGGAAAAGGTCCTGCACCACCACGCACTCCATCGCCCGCAGCGCCGCGGTCACGTGCTGCGTGTTTGGGTCCGACTGCGCGATGTCCTCGCCCTGGACGTAGATGGCCTTGAACGAGCCGTGCAAGGCGGCGTCGAACATGTTGGGGATGCGCAGGCCGGGCTCGGGATCGAGGGAGACCTTCCACTCCCGCTCGAAGCTGGCGCGGACGGAGGCGTCCGAGATGTGCCGGTAGCCGGGCAGCTCGTGGGGGAAGGAGCCCATATCGCATGAGCCCTGGACGTTGTTCTGTCCACGCAGCGGGTTGACGCCGACTCCCTTGCGGCCCAGGTTGCCGGTGGCCATCGCGAGGTTGGCGATGGCGATGACCATGGTGCTGCCCTGGCTGTGCTCGGTGACCCCCAGGCCGTAGTAGATGGCCCCGTTGCGGGCGCTTGCGTACAGTCGGGCGGCGGCCCGCACCTCGGCGGCGGGGACGCCTGTCACCTCCTCCATGGCTTCGGGCGAGTTCTTCGGCTGGGCGGCGAAGGCCCGCCAGCGCTCGAAGGCGGGGGCCTCGCAGCGCTCGGCGACGAAGGCCTCGTCCACCAGGCCCTCGGTGACGATGACGTGGGCCAGGGCGTTGGCCAGGGCGACGTTGGTTCCCGGCCGGAGGGCGAGGTGGTGGGCGGCCGCGGCGTGGGGCCGGTTGACCAGCTCGGTGGCCCGCGGGTCGACGACGATGAGCTGGGCTCCCTGCCGCAGGCGGTGCAGCAGCCGGCTGGCGAAGACGGGGTGGGCCTCGACCGGGTTGGCCCCGATGACCATGACCACGTCGGCGTGCTCGACCGACTCGAAGTCCTGGGTGCCGGCGGACTCGCCCAGCGTGGTCTTGAGGCCGTAGCCGGTCGGCGAGTGGCAGACGCGGGCGCAGGTGTCGACGTTGTTCACGCCGAAGCCGGCGCGGATGATCTTCTGGACGAGATAGGCTTCCTCGTTGGTGCAGCGCGACGAGGTGATGCCGCCGACGGCGGTGCGGCCGTACGTGTCCTGGATGCGGCGGAACTCGGAGGCGACGCGATCGATCGCCTCTTCCCACGACACTTCCTTCCAGGGATCGGTGATCTTGTCGCGCACCATCGGCTTCAGGATGCGGTCCTGATGCGTGGCGTAGCCGTAAGCGAAGCGGCCCTTGACGCAGGAGTGGCCCTCGTTCGCCTTGCCGTCCTTCCAGGGCACCATGCGCACGACTTCCTCACCGCGCATCTCGGCCTTGAAGGCGCAGCCGACGCCGCAGTAGGCGCAGGTCGTGATCTCGGAATGCTCGGGCTGGCCGATCTCGATGACGGCCTTCTCCGTCAGCGTCGCCGTCGGGCAGGCCTG
>DDSR01000059.1 GCA_002343455.1 Deltaproteobacteria bacterium UBA2385
CAGCCGGGCGTGCAGGCCGACATGAGAATCGCCCATGTCGCCCTCGATTTCGGCCTTGGGAGTGAGCGCCGCCACCGAGTCGATCACCACGGTATCGACCGCGCCCGAACGCACCAGCATGTCGGCGATTTCCAGCGCCTGCTCGCCGGTGTCGGGCTGGCTGACGAGAAGATCGTCGATGTTCACGCCGATCTTGCGTGCCCAGCTGGGGTCCAGGGCGTGCTCGGCGTCGATGAAGGCGGCGATGCCCCCCTGTGCTTGGCAGCTGGCGATCGCGTGCAGGGCCAGGGTGGTCTTGCCGCTGGACTCCGGCCCGAAGATCTCGACGATGCGGCCCCGGGGGTAGCCGCCGACGCCGGTGACGAGGTCGAGGCCCAGGCAGCCGCTGGGGATCGTCTCGATCACCTCGGCCGCGCGGTCTCCGAGGCGCCAGAGCGAGCTGCTGCCGTACTGCTTGTGGATCTGCGCGAGGGCCTTCTCGAGGTTGCCGCGCGTCAGGGAGGAGGGTGTCACGTTGGGGGTCATGGGTTCACCGTGGTGAGTGCCGCAGGGCGGCAGGGTTGTGGAAGTGCACCGGGCGGTGCGGGAGCCGGTGCAGGCGCATCGGCAAGGGGGATGGGAGAGGTCGGCGGCAGGAAGCGGTCGCCTTCGCCCAGGTCCGGCGGGAACCAGGCCAGGGGGAGGTCGAGCAGGGCGCCGTCGGGCGCCTCGACCACGGCGAAGTCGCCGTCGATGCGGTCGACGACCAGGGGGCCGCTGAGCAGCGAGAGCAGCCAGCTCAGCTCCAGGCTCACAGCCGCTCCCCTTCGGGGAGGCGAAAGCTGCAGGCCTCCAGCATGTGGGGGCCTTCGACCCGGGTGGCGCCTTCGAGATCGGCGATGGTGCGGGCCACCTTGAGCATTCGCGCCCAAGCGCGGGCGGAGAGGCCCAGCCGCTCCATGGTGCTCTCCAGGACCCGCAGCGCCTCGGGCGAGGGGTCCGCCGCTGTCCGGATCGCCGACCCGGCCAGCTCGGCGTTGTTCCTCGCCGCGATGCCCAGGACCTGGAGGCGCTGGCTCTGGTGGCTGCGGGCCCGCTCGACCCGGGCGCGCACGGCGGAGGAGGCCTCGCCGGGGGCCCCGCGCGAGAGGCTCTCGGCCTCGACCGGCTGCACCCAGACCTGCAGGTCGATCCGATCGAGCAGGGGACCCGACAGCCTCGCCCGGTAGCGCTCGATCGCTGCCGGCGCGCAGGCGCAGGGGCGGCTGGGGTGGCCGAGGTAGCCGCAGGGGCAGGGGTTGGCAGCGGCCACCAGGGCCGCGCCCGCCGGCAGACGAACCGTCCCCGCGGCTCGGGTCAGGGTGATCGCGCGGTCCTCGAGGGGCCCGCGCAGCAGCTCCAGCACATGGCGCGAGAATTCGGGCAGCTCGTCCAGGAAGAGCACGCCGTGGTGGGCGAGGCTGACCTCTCCCGGGCGCAACGAGGCCGAGCCCACCATGCCGGCCGCCGAGATCGTGTGGTGCGGCGCGCGGAAGGGGCGGCGGGTCATCAGCCCCTGGCCCTCGGGCAGCAGGCCGGCGACCGACCAGATGCGCGTGATGTCCAGGGCCTCGTCGAAGGCGAGGCTGGGGAGGATGCCCGGCATCCGGGCGGCCAGCATGGTCTTCCCGCAGCCCGGCGAGCCGACCATCAGCAGGTTGTGACCCCCCGCCGCGGCGATCTCCAGCGCGCGGCGGGCCCGCGCCTGCCCCCGCACCTCGGCCAGGTCCAGGCTCGATCCCGCCTCGGGGGGCGAGGGGGCCGCCTGGGTCGGCGCCAGCTCCCGGCGGCCCTCCATCCACTCGACGACCTCGTCGAGGGAGGAGGCGCCCATCACCTCGATCCCGTCGACCACGGCGGCCTCGGCCGCGTTCTCCAGCGGAAGGATGACCCGGGTCGCCCCCTGCTCCCGGGCCATCAGGGTCAGCGGCAGGGCCCCGCGGATGCGGCGGAGCAGGCCCTCGAGCGAGAGCTCCCCGAAGAACATGGTACCCTCGAGGCGCTGCCGGCTGACCTGCTCGCTGACGGCCAGGATGCCGGCGGCGATCGGCAGGTCGAAGGCGGTCCCGCACTTGCGCACATCGGCGGGGGCGAGGTTGACCACCACCCGCTTGCGAGGGAACTCGAAGCCCGCCTGCTGGATGGCCGACCGGACGCGCTCGGCGCTCTCCCGGACGGCGCCGTCGGGCAGGCCGACGATCACCACGCTGGGCAATCGCCGCAGCAGGTCGATCTCGACCTGGATGGGCACACCGTCGACCCCGACCAGGGTCCCTGACATCGCTACCAGCGCCACGAAGCACCTCGACCGTCGCCGCCCGGGATGGGCGACGCGATGGGGCAATGCAGGCCTCGTGCCGCCCGGCGAACGAGCGAAGTGCTTGAAATGTCTACATGGCTATCCGGCTCAGGCGCCGGTTCCGGTCAGCCCTTGACGGGCGTGGATCCGCCGCTCAGCCAGCGGTCAGGCGCATCATCGGCCTGACGGAGCCTGCCGGTTGGGCGACATCAGGGCCGGTTGACCCAGCGCGGCCGGTTGGGGAGCTCGATCGTCTTCATCGTCTCGATCAAGTCGCCGATCTCGGTGGCGTGGAGCAGCATGTTCCGGTGGTGGTCCTGGATGAAGCCGAGCTCCACCGCTTGATCGACGAACTGGAGGATGGGCTGGTAGAAGCCGTGCGCGTCGACCAGCCCGACCGGCTTGTCGTGGTAGCCGAGCTGGGTCCAGGTGATGGCCTCGAAGAGCTCCTCCAGGGTCCCGAAGCCGCCCGGGAGGGCGATGAAGGCGTCGGAGAGCTGGGCCATCATCATCTTGCGCGCGTGCATCGAGTCGACGATGAAGAGCTCGCTGAGGCCCTGGTGCTCCAACTCCAGCGCGCGGAGGCGGTCCGGGATCACCCCCAGCACCTGCCCCCCGGCTGCCAGGGCGGCGTCGGCCAGCTCGCCCATCAGGCCCACCCGCCCGCCGCCGTAGACGACCGCGATGCCCTGTCCGGCCAGGGCGCGGCCGGTCGCGCGCGCCACCTCGCGCCAGCGCTCGTGGACGTCGTTGGAGGCCGCGCAGTAGACGCATACCCGGCGAAATGTGCGCATGAAGACTCCGGGGTTGCCCCGAGGGAGGAGGGGGGTGGCGCTCAGCGCCGGGTCGGGACCTCGAGCCAGAAGGTCGCGCCCGGCCCCGGCTCGTTGTTGGCGACGCCGATCTTGCCGCCGTGTCGGAGGACGATCTCGTGCGCGATCGACAGCCCGAGGCCGGTGCTGTCCTCTCCGGCCGTCGGTCGGGCGCTCAGCCGAGCGTATCGCTCGAAGACGCGTCGCAGATCGTCCTCGCTCAGGCCGGGGCCCTGGTCGCTGACCTGGACCCGGGCCCAGCCGTCACCTCGGGCTCCACAGCGCACCGAGACCATCGAGCCCGCGGGGGAGAACTTGATCGCGTTTCCGACCAGGTTGTCGATCACCTGCTCCATGCGATTGGGGTCCGCCAGCATGGAGCCCGCGCAGCCGACCTCGACGTCGACCGCGATGCCCTTCTCGGTCGCCCGGGGCCGGTGTCGCTGCACGGCCTCGCGCAGCAGGGCGCCCATCTCGATCGGCAGGAGCTCCAGGGAGAGGCTGACGTCCTGCAGGACGTGCAGGTCGAGGAAGTCGTCGACGATGCGCCCCATCCGTCGGGCCGCGTCGGAGACCGCCTTGAGCAGCTGGAAGGCGTCCCGGGTCATCGGTGCGCCGACGGGAACCAGGGCGGTGACCACGTCCATGGTCGCCAGGATCTGCGTCAGCGGGTTGCGCAGATCGTGCCCGGCGATGCGCTGGAAGTGCTCGCGGGCGTCGCGGAGCTCCTTCATGCGCAGCCAGGTCTTCAGGCGCATGGTCAGCAGGGCGGGCTGGACCGGCTGGGCGATGCAGTCGTTGGCCCCGGCGCCGATCGCCTCGGACAGGGCCTGCTGCTCGCTGTGCTCCTGACCGGCCACCAGGATCACGGGGGCGCGGTCCAGCGAGTTGAGGATGCGGAGGCGCTGCAGGCACTCCAGCCCGGACATATCCGGCAGGTCCCAGCCCATCACGACCGCGTCGGCCCGCTCGATGCGCGCCAGGATCTCCTCGCCCGAGCCGACCCGAATCACCGCCAGCCCGGCCTCCTCCAAGGCCGCTACGACCCCGTCGGCGGCGGCACCCGGCTCGAGCCAGAGGAGGATCGTCGGGGTCTTCTGCTCAGTGGATTGCATCGGGCGGAGCTTAGCTCAGGAGGCGCGCTTCTTGCGGTGCATCCATCGTTCATTGAGGGCGGCGGCCAGGTAGACCAGGGCCAGGACCGCGATGTAGACGGCCTCCCCTGCCCACGGCACGGTCAGCGGCTTCGCCTTTCCGGTCGCCGCCACCAGCAGGCCCAGCAGGAGCAGGTGGAGCACATAGGAGGTCAGGCTGGCCCGTCCGGGGAGGAAGAGCAGCGCGGCGCCGCGTTGCCAGAGCGGGCGGCTCAGCCGCAACAGCAGGTACAGGAGGACCACCAGCCCGAGGACGAAGGGCTGCGCGACCAGCGAGGAGTTGAAGTACTCGACCGGCCGCTCCGCCAGCTCGGCGCCCTGCAGCATGTCCAGGGCGATGTCCAGGCCGTGGCTCTTTCCCCGGTAGCTCACCGTCGAGGTCACGCGGCCGACCTCGTAGCCAAGCAGCGCCGCGGGCCCGTGCTGCAGGGCGAGCCAGCCGCCCCAGACCAGCGCTGGCAGGGACATCGCCGCCAGGAGCCGGCGGTCCCCGCGCAGCAGCCCGACCCCCGCCGCCAGCCCGAGGCAAGCCAGCGGCACATTGGGCAGCAGCGCCGCGTTGCCGGCGGTGATCGGCGGGAGGGCGATGGGGGTCGGCCCGAGGGCGGCCATCGCGCCGTAGCCCAGCGCGGCCAGGCTCAAGGCGCCCGCCACCGGGTGCCGAGAGGAGGCGATCGGCGCCAGGACGACGATGGAGAGGGCGATCGCCGCCAGGATGCCCGGGGCCAGGAAGAGGTGAGGGAGCTGGGGCCCCTTGTCGAAGAAGAAGAGGACCACCCCGACGAGGTAGACCTCGCCGGCCCGGCGGGCGCGGGCCCGCAGCCAGGTCCCCCTGGCCTGACCTCTGCGCTGCGCACCCCGCCAGCTCCAGGCGAGGCTGGCGCCGGCCAGGCCCATGAAGAGGGCCTGGATCAGCGGATCGAGGAGCAGGGATGGCGCACACCAGGGCCCACGCACCGGACCGCTGATCAGGCGGGTGAGGTGGGTCGCGACCATCGCCAGGATGGCGAGGGTGCGCAGCCCGTCCAGCTCCTCGGCGCGATTGCCCGGCTCGATCATGGGTGGAACAAGCTCATCGGAGGAACAGCGCGCCGCCGCCCATCACCAGGATCAGCACCAGGGCGGGCGGCACCTTGGCGAAGAGGGCGAGGCAGGTCAGCGCCGCCAGCAGGGCACCCCGGACCGAGCTGACCCCGTCGGGGGTCAGCATCAGCGCGGTCCAGAAGAGCATGCCCACCACGGCGGGCTTGGCCGCCTCCATCGCCCCGGCCACGGCGGGCTGGTCTCGGAAGCGGTAGTAGACGCCCGCCAGCGCCAGCATCAGGGCCACCGAGGGCCCCATCACGGCGCTGAAGGCCACGATGGCGCCCAGCGCTCCGGCCACCCGCAGCCCGACGAAGACGCTCATCTTGGCGGCGATAGGACCGGGCAGGGCGTTGCCGAGGGCCAGCGCCTCGATGAACTGCTCGTTGTCCATCCAGGCCCGCTGATCGACACACTCGGCCTTCATGAAGGGGATCATCGACGAGCCCCCCCCGAAACCCAGCAGGCCCACCCGACCCCAGCTGATGGCGAGCTCGGTGAGGAGGCGGAGGTCGACCAGGGGCTCGGGGCTCACCGGTCGTTGTTAACCGCCTCGCGCCCTCAGCCGGGCAACCAGCCGACGCCGGCTTCGATGGTCAGGCTCCCGATCAGCATCTGCGCGCCGGTGTCCTGCTCCTCCAGCAGCACCTCGGTCAGGGTGACGGTGGCGTCGGCGGGCATGTTCCAGGGCTCGGCCTCCTCGGCCGTCAGGGTCGCCTCGAAGGCGACCGTCCCCTCGATCGCCACCCACCGCTCGTCGATGACGTACTCGGTCATGACGTCGTTGCAGGCCCGCTCGGCCACGTTGCTGCCGACGTCGATGCTGACCTCGATGTCGGGGTCCTCGCCCAGGACGAAGCTGCGAACGACGCTGTCGACGCCCTCGGCGTAGGCGTCCTCCAGCACCGAGCCGCTGAGCTGCACCCAGAGGATGGCAGAGCCCTCGGGGTTGGCGGCGTACATCGTGACGTCGGCGCAGCCTCCCGTCTCGGTCAGGGAGTCCAGGTCGACGGCGCCGACCTCGTCCTCCGCTGGGCTGCAGGCGGCCAGGGCGATCAGGGCCAGGGTGATGAGCATGGGGTCTCCTCCGCAGGAGGTTCAAGCAAGTCTCATGCCTCTGCGGGATAGAGCCTGACAGGCTGATCGGCCTCCGGCCCTGCGCGGCGATCGCGACAGCCCTGCCGCGGTCGGGCCGTCGATCGGGGCGTCGGCATGCTAGCCTGGGCCCGATGCTCGCCCTCCTGCTCCTCGCCTCAGCGACCCTCGCCGCCTCTCCCGACCTCGGCCAGCTCCGGCAGGGCTGGGAGGGCTGGCAGGGGCTGCTGGCCAGCCAGGGCCGCATGCCCGTCGCCCTGAGAGAGGTCGATCTCGCCCAGGTCGCGGCGGGAGAGGTCGCCCGACAGCGCGAGAAGCTGGGCGGGACCGACCGGGTCGTCGGTGCCGCCTGGAGCGCGCTGCCCCGGGACGCGCTCTGGGTCGCCATCCTCGACGACGCCTGCCACACCCTGGTGAAGGGCCTGACCGAGCGGCACCTGGCGCCCGAGCTGCCCGGCCAGAAGATCCTCTACCAGCACCTGCGGCTGCCCTGGCCGCTCAGCGCGCGGCAGTGGATCATCGACATCCGCAACAACGACAGCCTCTACCGCTCCAGCGCGGGCGGGCTCTGGGAGCGGACCTGGACGCTGGCCGAGCGGAGAGAGGAGCGCGCCGCGATGATCGGCGAGGCGGGCTTCCCCGAGCCGGGGGCCGTCTGGACGCCCCTCAACGAGGGGGGCTGGCTGCTGCTCGACGTCGGCGAGGGGACCCTGCTCGTCTACCACGGACGCGCAGACGTCGGAGGCGCCGTGCCGGCCGAGCTGAGCACACGATTCGCCCTCTCCACCCTGGAAGAGCTGCTCCGCGGCGTGATCGAGCGCGCGGAGCAGGTCTCGGGCCACTACCGGACCGGCCACACCCCGGTGGTCCGACCCGATGGCAGCGCCATCGCCCCCTGGTGATCTCTCCGCGCGCCTGATCCCTCAGAAGCTGGCGCGCAGGAAGGCGAGGATGTCGGCCGCCTCCTGGTTCTCGAGCGAGACCGGGGCCATGTTGCCGATGCCGTTGATCATCACGTCGACGATGTGGTCGTCGCTGGCGTCGGGGACCTTGGCGCTGAGCATCGGCGCGGTGCCGCTGTCGCCGTCGACGCCGTGGCAGCCGGAGCAGCTGCTGGCGAAGAGGGCCTCGCCGCCGGTTTCGTCGCCTTGCAGGGCCAGGATCTCGCTGACGACGTCGACGGTGGCGCCGTCGCCCGAGTCGTCGGTGTCCTTGTCGCCGCAGCCGACGGCGAGGAGGGTGAGGCTGAGTACGGCCAAGGGGAAGGTGCGGGCGATGGGTGCCTCCAGGATGGGCCTCCTGCCTATGTCCGCGGAGGAGGGGTGTCCAATGGGACGGATTGGTCGCTTCCGGCGGACAATTGATTGACATTCCAACTCGCCAGCCCCATCCGCCGGCGCTATCCTATGGGCGATTCGATCCCACTCCCATCTGGAGCTCACATGACCCTCACGGCAAGCCTCCTCCTCTCCGTCGCGCTCCTGGGCTGCGGCGAGTCCGACAAGGAAGGCGATGGCGGCGACGAAACCGGTGATCTCGACAACGACGGGGACGGCCTGACCAACGCCGAAGAGAGCGATCTGGGCCTCGACCCCGACAGCGTCGACAGCGATGGCGACACCTACTGGGACTCCTGGGAGCTCGACGAGGGCACCGACCCTGTCGATCCCGACAACCGCATCTACACCGGCTACTGGCCCTACCAGCCCGACAAGGACAGCTACCCGCAGTCCGACGGCTCGGACTTCACGGCCACCCAGTGGGACGCGATGCCCCGGGTGAGCCTGATCGACCAGTGGGGCGACGAGGTGGACATCCACGACTTCGCCGGCCAGGGCAAGTACGTCATGCTGGACGTCTCGGCGATCTGGTGCGGGCCCTGCAACGGGCTGGCCAGCTGGCTCTCCGGCGGCCGCGACGACTACGGCTTCGACAGCGCCTGGCCCGAGATCAAGGAGATGGTCGAGAACGGCGACATCTACTGGCTGACGGTGCTGGTCCAGGACAACCAGGGCAACACCCCCGAGCTGAACGACATCGAGGGCTGGTACGACGACTACCCGGATCCCCATGTCCCGGTCCTCGCGGACGACGGCACCTGGATCAACGTCGCCCCGGCCTACCCCTCGATGTACCTCTTCACCGAAGAGATGGAGCTCTACCAGGGCCCCGGTGGTGTCAACCACTACAAGCCCATGGATGTCCTGGTCGAGCTCTACGGCGAGATCACCGCGGGCTGAGCGCCCAGTCCTGAGTCCTGCCGCTCGGCGTCGCTGGCGGCCTTGACCTTCCCCCTGGAGTTGTCATGCGCAAGCTTCCCGCCTCTCTCGCCCTGATCGGCCTGTTCACCATGGGCTGCTTCCTCAAGAAGGACAAGGACGGCGACGACGGCGCTGACAGCGACGGCGACGGGCTCAGCGACACCGAGGAGCTCGCCGCCGGCTCGGACCCGAACGACGTCGACAGCGACGGCGACGGGCAGGACGACGGGGAAGAGGTGGCCAACGGGACCAGCCCGACCAACCCCTACTCCTTCACCTACGAGCACGGCGACTACAACGTCGGCGACTGCGCCGAGCCCCCGACCGCCACCTCGCCCAGCGGCCCCAACAATTCCTACGCCGACACCTGGGCCGTCGGAGACACCGTCTCCAACTTCACCATGCAGGACCAGTACGGCCAGCAGGTCCACCTCTACAGCTTCTGCGGGCAGCACATCATGATCGCCTTCGGCGCGATGTGGTGCGGGCCCTGCCAGTCGCTGGCGGCCGAGGTCCAGTACCTCCAGGACATCTACGGCCCCGAGGGCTTCCAGGCGATCGAGATCCTGATCGAAGACACCGGCGCCAACACGCCGGATCAGACCGATCTGCAGACCTGGGCCGCCGACTTCTCGCTGACCAGCGTGCCCGTGCTCTCCGACGCCGACCAGTCGGCCTGGCCCATCTACGAGCAGGACTGGGGCATCCCGACCGTCGTGCACATCGGACCGGACATGAAGGTGCTGGCCGTAGACACCGGGGACTACACCCCCGCGCCCTGGTTCTAGACCGGGCGCAGCAGGCGGGAATGGAGAGCAGGCAGGGCCAGGCGGGGGCTCCGGTTCCCGGCGAGCCCGGCAGGGTGTCGCTATTGCCCCTGGGCATCGGCCACCCCGAGGCGCCTTCGCCGGTGCGACGGGTCGCTGACACCCTCTGGCAAGGGCGTGGGGAGCTCGCGGCCAGCCTCGACCTGCTGGTCAACGGGGTCTGCGAGGGCTGCTGCCTGGGACCGCGGGGGCTGGCCGACGACGCCGCGCCCGGGATGCACATCTGCGAGCGGCGGCTGGAAGGGTTGGCCGCCCACACCGCCGAGCCGGTGGTGCCGGCCGATGTGATCGACGCGGCGCGGCTGCGGGGCCGCCCGACCGCCGAACGAGAGGCCCTGGGCCGCATCGTCCAGCCCTTCCGCTGGCGTCGGGCAGAGCGGGGCTACCAGGCGGTCTCCTGGGCGCAGGCCTTCGAGGAGCTGCGCCCCCGGCTGCGAGAGGCCGCGCCCGAAGCCTCGGCTGCGCTGCTGCGACCGGCGGGGGGTAGCCTGGAGACCTTCGCCGCCGCGTCAGCGCTCTGGATGGGCTCCGAGCGGGTCTTCCTTGCCCGGGAGGAGGGCGTCAGCGCCGCCCAGCGAGCCCTCGCGTCGCGGCTTGGGGACGAGGCGGCCTCCTGCTCGCTGGTCGACCTCGCCGAGGCCGACCTGATCCTCCTGGTCGGCATCGACCCCGGGCGCAGCCACCCCGATCTCCTGCGGCTGATCGAGCGGGCCCGCCGACGAGGGGCGCGGGTGCTGGCCCTGGCCCCGGACCGCCTGCCCGAGAGCGAGCAGGCCTGGACCCTGGGCAGCGTGAAGAGCGCGCTCTTCGGCTCCCGGCTGATCGACGACCTCGTCCTGCTGCGGCCACGCGCCGACGGCGAGCTGCTCCAGGCCGTGCTGCGGCGCCTGGACGAGCGCGGAGAGCTGCAGGGCAGGGGCTCCGAGCAGCGCGCCGACGGCCTCCCCCAGCTCCGCGAGGCCCTGGCCGCCCTGGATCCCGCCGCCCTCCGCGAGGCCTGCGCGGTCGACCCGGCCCGCGTCGACTGGATCGCCGAGCTGCTCTGTCGAGCCCGCACCGTGGTCAGCGTCGTCGGCGCCGGTCTCTGCCGGGAGCCCCTCTCCGCCGCCCGGGCCATGGCCGCCCTGGCCCACCTCCACCTCGGCCTGGGCCTGCTCGGTCGTCCGGGCTGCGGCATCCTCCCCCTCTTCGAGGACGAGGGCGAGCGCGGCGCCCGAGAGCTGGGCCTCGGCGGCGACGCCCAGCGCCTCGCCGACGCGCTGAGCGCCCGCCCGCACCGCCTGCTGCTGACCATCGGCGACGATCCGCTCGGCGCCCTCCGCCAGCCGGGGCCGCTGCTCTTGGCGATGGCCGGCCTGCCCCTGGCCGTCCACCTCACCGGCCGCGTGCAGGAGCTGCACCTCCAGCCCCTGGCCGAGGAGACCTGGCTGCTGCCCCTGCAATCCCGCTACACCCAGGAGGGCGGCGCCCTGGTGGCCACCGTCGAGCGCCGGCTGCGCTACTCGCCCGAGATCGGCGGCCTCCCGGTCGGCGAGGCGCTGCCCGGCTGGAGCGTCCTGGCCGAGCTCGACCGCCTCGCCCGCGGCGCCCCGCGCGGCAGCGGGGATCCTCCCTCGCTTCAGGACCTTCGCCGCAGGCTGCCGGAGCTCCAGCCCGCCTGGCGCGGGGTCGAGGGCCTCGACTCCGAGGGCGACCACCTCCAGCGCGACGGCCGCCTGCTCTTCACCGCCGGCTTCCCGGCCATGCCCGGGGGCCGCGCGCGCTTCCACGTGGAACCCTGATGCGCGAGCCCCGCTGGTCGGGCACGGAGCCGGGCGCGTCGGAGGCCGGCCAGGAGCCCGCCCTGGATGTGCAGGTCCAGGTCGGGCTGGTCCGACGCCTGCGCGGCGGCCGCTGGGGAGAGGCGCAGGAGGACCCCGTCGCCGTCGAGGAGCCCCTGGAGATCCGCCTGGAGGGCCTGCCGGCCGCCATCACCATGCGCACCCCCGGCCACGACCTGGACCTCGTCGCCGGCTTCCTGCTGGGCGAGGGGGTGATCGACGGCCCCGACGACATCCTGGCCATGGCCCACGTCGAGGAGCCCAGCCGCCCCGAGGGCAACACCGTCGATGTGCGCCTCTCGCCCGGCGTGCCCCAGGCGCGCCGCCAGCGGGCCCAGCGCGAGCGCTACGCCAGCAGCTCCTGCGGCGTCTGTGGCAAGGCCAGCATCGAGGCCCTCCGCCTCCAGGCGCCGCCCGTCTCCTCGCAGTTCGAGCTCGAGCCCGAGCGGCTGCTGGCCCTCCCCGCCCTCCTCCGGCAGGCCCAGGCCGCCTTCGCCCGGACCGGCGGCCTGCACGCGGCGGCCCTGGTGGACGGGCAAGGTCGGATCGAGGTCCTGCGCGAGGACATCGGCCGCCACAACGCCGTCGACAAGGTCCTCGGCTGGCGGCTGCGGGCCGAGCGCCTCCCCGTCGAGGACCGCCTGCTGCTGATCTCCGGGCGGGCCGGCTTCGAGATCGTCCAGAAGGCCTGGATGGCGGGCGTGCCGGCCATCGCCGCCGTCGGCGCCCCCAGCAGCCTGGCCGTCTCCCTCTGCCGGGAGGCGGGCATCAAGCTCTACGGCTTCCTGCGCGCCGACGGGGTCAACCGCTACCTCTGAGCCGGCTGGTGGAAGACCCGGAAGGCGGCGTTGCCGTAGCGCAGGTCCAGCACCGGCTCGAAGGCCCCCGCCAGGGGGATCAGCGCGTCGTGGCGGGCCTTGTTGAGGATGATCCAGGCCGGCCGGGGCGCCCGCCGCAGGGAGGCGCCGATGTTCTCCAGCACCGCCGCCAGCACCACCTCGTCGAAGGGGTTGAAGGCGTAGAAGACGTGCAGATCGTCGTCGATCTCCAGGCGGGCGGCGTCGACCTGCAGCAGCTCGACCCGCTCCAGGCCGCTCCGTCGCAGGTTCTGCCGCGCCACGGCGCAGAGCTCCGGCGAGTACTCCACCCCCACCACCCGCAAGAAGGGCATGGCCGCCGCCAGGATCAGGATCCGCCCCTTGCCCGAGCCCAGGTCCAGGAAGCCCAGCCCCTCGGGCAGGTCGAGGGCGCGCATCAGGGCCCGGAAGTGGCGGACCCGGGTGGGGTGGTAGTCGCGGCCATGGGGGGCGTTCTCGCCCAGCACCGGGCTGGCCCGGTCCAGCGCGACGAAGCGGCGGGTGTCCACCCCTCCGCGCAGCTCGAAGAGCAGGTCCTCGACGATGCTCAGCCCGGTCTGGGCGAGCTGGCGGGGGCCGGCCTTCCGTAAGCGCCCCAAGGCGGAGGCGGGCGCGCTTCTCATCGGCTCTCCTCGGCGGGCCAGGTCGGCTCGGGCTCGATTCGCTCGGGCAGGCGCAACCGCACCTTGCGCACGCGGCGGGGCGAGGCCTCCACGACCTCCAGGACCAGCCCCTCGTCCAGGTCGAAGCGCTCGCCGGCCGCGGGGATGCGACCGGCCAGGTAGTTGGCCAGGCCGGCCAGGGTCGCGTAGCTCTCGCCCTCGGGCAGGTCGAGGTCCAGCTCGCGGGCCAGCTCGTGCACCGGCATGGCCGCGTCCGCAAGCACGCTGCCATCGGCCTCGCGGGCGAAGAGGGGCGCGGGCCCGTCGGGCTGCTCGGCGATCTCCCCGACCAGCTCCTCGAAGATGTCCTCCACCGTCACCAGGCCCCGGGTGGTCCCGTGCTCGTCGACGACGATGGCCAGGTGGGAGCGGTCCCGCTGCATGGTGCGCAGCAGCTGGGTCCCGCTGGTCCACTCCGCCACGAAGGGCACCGGCCGGGCCAGGGCGGCCAGGTCGACCGGGTCCTGCTCCCGCGCGGCCAGCAGGGCGTCCCGCAGCAGCACCGCGCCGACCAGGTCGTCCAGATCCCCGCGGTGGACCGGCAGGCGCGAGAAGGCCACCCCCGCGGCAAGCTCGACCAGCTGCGCCGCGGGCATCGAGCTCGGCAGGGCCACGATGCGGTTGCGCGGCACCATGATGTCCTCGGCGTCGATCTCGTCCAGGTCCAGCGCCCGGCTGGCGATCTTGCCCGCCTCGGCGTCGACCGTGCCCGCCCCGGTGGCCTCGTCGACCAGCTGGACCAGCTCCTCCCGCGAGTGTCGGGTCTCGGTGAAGCTGGTGCTGTCGCCGAAGAACCGCAGCACCAGGTTCGACGCGCCCGTCAGGACCCAGACCGCCGGCCTCGCCAGCCAGGCCAGGCCCTCGAAGGGCAGGGCCACCGTCAGGGCGTAGCGCTCGGCGTGGCGCAGGGCGAGGGACTTCGGCACCAGCTCGCCCAGGACCAGGGAGAGGAAGGAGACCCCCACGACGACGATGCCCAGGGACAGCTCCTCGATGTACGGGACCAGCGGCGGCCAGCGGCCCAGCACCGGCGCGATCCGGGCGGCGATGCTGGCCCCGCCGAAGGCCGCCGCGGTCGCCCCGACCACCGTGATGCCGACCTGGACGGTGGCCAGGAAGCGCTCGGGGTTGGCGCGCAAGGCGGCGATGGCCCGGGCGGCGCTGCTGCCCTCGTCGGCCAGGGCCTCGACCCGGGTGCGCCGCAGGCTGATCACCGCGATCTCCGAGCCCGCGAAGAGCCCGTTGAGCAGGATCAGGAAGAGCAGGAACAGCAGCTCGAGGGCGATGAGGGGACCCGCCGTGGAAGGAGTCGAGGCTATCGTAACGGAGATCGGGCCGGCTCAGCCCATCGCGCTGATCACGATCGTGCCGCCCTGCTCGGCCAGCACCTCCACCCGCTTCAGCCGCTCCCGCATCCGGGCCAGGGCCCCCGTCGCCCGCCAGGTCACCAGCACCAGCCGGCCGCCGCTGACCAGCCGCATCGGGGCCTGGTCGATCAGCGAGTGCAGCACGCTCAGATCCTGGGCGTGGCCCTTGTGCAGGGGAGGGTTGCTCAGCACCAGGTCGAAGCGCGCCCCCAGCTCGACCGCCGCCCAGCCGTCGCCCGGCAGGAAGCTGGCCCCCGGCAGGTTCTCGGAGGCCGCCGCCAGGGCGAGGCTGTCGACGTCGGCGAGGTAGTGCTTCAGCCCCGGCTGCCGGCGGGAGAGGCCCAGAGAGAGGGCGCCGGCCCCGCAGCCCAGGTCCAGCACCCGCGCGCCGGGCGAGGGGAGCGGCAGCGCGTCGAGGAGCAAGGCGCTGGCGAGGTCGAGGCGGCCGTGGGCGAAGAGGCCGGGGTAGCTGACCAGCCGGGTCGGCCCCACATGGGGCAGGTCCAGGGTCAGCTCCTCGCGCCAGGAGGCCAGCTCGGCCCGCGGCGCGAAGCCCTCGGGGCGGAGGGCCTCCAGGATGCGCACCCGCTGCTTGATCCAGAGGGTCTCGGCCTTCCAGCCGGGGTCCACCTCGGACAGCCGCTTGGGGGCGCTCTTGATGCCCTCGTCGTTGCCGCCGTAGACCCAGAGCCGCCCGCCTGGACGCAGGCGGGAGGCGACCGCGTGGACCTGCATCGCGAAGGCCGGCCAGTCCCGCGGCAGCCGCAGGACCACCAGGTCGACCTCGCCGCTGACCGGCCAGGGGTTGGCCTTGCCGGCGTAGGCCCGCCTCCGCCAATAGGAGACCGTGGCCCCGGCCGCCTTGAAGGGCCGCCCCAGCATCCCCGTGTCGTCGTCCACGATCAGCACGCGGGCCGCGTCCGTGGGCGGGCCCTCCCGCTCCACCCAGTCGATCATCACCTGGGCGATGGCCGCCTCTCGCTCGTCGCTCATGTCTCGGTCCTCTCGTACAGTGAAGCAATGGTTCCGGCGTGGCGGCGGGCCACCACCTGGCGTCGGATCTTCAGCGTCGCCGTCAGCTCGCCCGTCTCGATGGACAGAGGCTCGGGCAGCAGCTCCCAGCGCTTGACCTGGGCAAACCGGGGCAGGCCGGCGTTGACCGCCTCCACCCGGGCGCCGATCGCCTCCCGCGCCTGCCGGGTCGACAGCCCGCGCGCGGCGACGTTCTCCTCGTCCATCCGCAGCAGGGCCACCAGGTAGGGCCGCTCGTCCCCCAGGACCACCGCCTGCTCGATCAGATCCCCCTCCAGGGCCTTCTCGATCGGCGCCGGGGCGATGTTCTTGCCCGAGGAGGTGACGATGATCGCCTTCTTGCGTCCGGTGATCCGCAGGTATCCGTCCGCGTCCAGGCTGCCCTGGTCGCCGGTCAGGAACCAGCGTCCGCGCTCGTCCTCGACGAAGGACTCGGCGTTGGCCTGGGGAGCGTCCAGGTACCCATCGAACACACCCGGCCCGCGCACCATCACCTCTCCGTCCTCGGCGATGCGCAGCTCCACCCCGGGCAGGGCGCGGCCGACCGTCCCCAGGCGGCGGTGCTCGGTCGTACAGAGGGTCGCCGGCGCGCAGGTCTCGGTCAGGCCCCAGCCCTCACAGACGACGATGCCCATCGCCTCGAACCACTCGCCGACCTCGACCGACAGCGCCGCGCCACCGCTGACCACCTTCTCCAGGCTGCCGCCCAGGCCCGCCTTCACCCGCCGGGCGACCAGCCGGTGGGCCAGCGCGCGTTGCAGCCGCAACCGGCGCGGCAGGTCCTGTCCGGCCTGCTCCAGCCGAAACGCCGCCGTCCCCACCGCCACCGCCCAGCGGAGCAGCGCCGCCGGCACCGTCCCCGCCGCCGCCGCCCGCGCCTCGGCCCGGGCCTTGATCTTCTCCAGCATCCGCGGCACCGTCACCAGCAGCTGCGGCCGGCTGGCGGCGAGCACCTGGGGCAGGGCCTCGATCGAGGGCGAGAACCAGCCGCTGGCCTCTTCCAGGAGCCCTCTGTACAGGGCGAAGCGCTGCAGGCTGTGGGCCAGGGGCAGGAAGACGATCGAGCGGGTGCCGGGGGCCACCGGCTCGGCCAGGGCCGTGGCGGCGATGTTGGCCAGGAAGTGCCCGTGGTCCAGCACCACCCCCTTGGACTCGCCGGTCGTGCCGCTGGTGTAGACGATGGCGGCGCGGTCCTGGGGGCCCAGCGCCTGGATCTGTTCACGCAGCATGGCCTCGTCGGGCATGGCGGGGGCCAGCACCGGGACCTCGGCCCCGGGCTTCATGCTCAGCACATGACGCAGCTCGTCCAAGCCTTCCAGGTGGGGGGCCATCCGTCGGTGCTGGGCCTCGTCTTCGACCACCAGCACCTGGGCCTTGCAGTGGCGGAGCTGCCAGGCCACCTCGGCCGCGGGCAGGGTCGGGTAGATGCCGACCACCACCCCGCCCAGCGAGAGGGTGGCCAGATCCAGGGCCGCCCAGGCGCTGCTGGTCTCGGCCAGGATCGCCACCGGTGTCCCCTTGCGCACGCCAAGCGTGCGGAGCCGCACCGCCAGCCCGGCGATGTTCTGCAGCGAGTCCACCAGCCGCAGATGCCGCCAGCCCTCCGGCGCGCCCGGCGCCCCCTCGGTCGGCAGCTCGGCGAAGCCCTGGTCGGCCGGGACCGTGAAGGCCACCCGCGAGGGTTCGCGGTCCACGCAGGACAGAAACAGCGCCGGGATCGAGCGGGCCCCGCCCAGCAGCTCGACGCCGAGCACCGTGGACAGGGGGTCGCTCATCGGTCCTCGCCGACCAGGAAGTCCAGCAGGATCGTGTTGAACTCTCCCGCCCGCTGGAAGTTCGGCCCGTGGGCCAGCCCCTCCATCACCGCCAGCTCCATCCCCATCACCTGGGCCAGCTCGCGGCCGGACTCGACCGGGAAGACCGGATCCTCCTCCCCCCAGATCACCAGTCCTCGCGCGGGCTTCTTCCAGGCTGAAGCCGGGAAGGCGCCGTGCAGGCCCGTCAGATCGGCCAGCAGGGCGCGGTGCTCGTCGTGGTTGCGCGAGAAGTGGCGCTCCTTGATGTCCACCAGGATCGGGCGAGGGATCGGCGGCCCCCCCGGCCGGACGATGGCGATCAGCCGGGCCACGTCCTCTGGCGTCTGGGGCACGAACATCTGCTCGGCCGAGTTGATGCCCAGCCGGTCCAGCATGGCCTGGACGTCCTGGGGCTCGAAGACCGGGCCCGGGCTGTCCACGATCACCAGGCTCTGCACCCGGGCGGGGTCGAGCTGGTGCATCAGCATCGCCACGAAGCCGCCGTAGGAGATGCCCGCCAGCTCGACCTGTTCGTAGCCGAGCTGGTCGATGGTCTCCCAGATCGTGCGCGCCTGGAGCTCGAGCGAGGGGGTCGGCCCCAGGGCGAAGCTGTCCCCAAACCAGAGCAGATCGGGGATGATCAGCGTGCGGTGCTGCCGCAGCTCCTCCACCTGCCGGTTCCAGGTCAGCAGCCCGTCCCCCCCGAAGCCGTGCAGCAGCACCAGCGGCGGCCCCTCGCCCCCCACCCAGACCCGCACCTGCCGCGAGCCCAGCACCACGCGGCGCTCCACCAGACCCTCGTTCCGCGCGGCGGCCTCGACGACCTGGGTGGCGAGGCGGACGGGGCTGCAGGAGAGCAGGAGGAGGAGGGGGAGGGGGAGGGGAAGCATCGGGCGAGGTTAACTGGAAACGGCCCCCGACGACCTTGGGGTCCTCGGCGCTGGTTTTTGGCGTCAGGAGAATGTCAAGACTACGCCTTTCGCCTCGCCTCGCCTCGCCTC
>DDSR01000237.1:0-154 GCA_002343455.1 Deltaproteobacteria bacterium UBA2385
GGACAGCACCAGGTTGACGTGGCCGCTGGCCAGCGTCAGCGTGCCCTCGCGCGTGTAGAGGTCGTCCACCAGCACCTGCTGGTAGCTCACCGGCAGCCCGAGGTGCTTCGCGAAGGCCGCCGTCATGATGACCAGCGACAGGCAGTTGCCGGCG